>NZ_JAECVX010000019.1:0-30627 GCF_016055105.1 Thermoactinomyces sp. CICC 10523 | reverse complement strand
CTGAAACCACCAGATCCACCCCACAAAGCCCGCGGCTTTTCAACCAGCTGAAAAACTCGTTCCAACTGGCTTCAGACTCACTGTCCCCCAGCATCAAGCTAATGACTTCCCGGTGTCCTTCCTGGTTGACGCCAATAGCCATGAGAGCGCCTCTGGCCCGCACACGTCCCTCCTCGCGGACTCTGAGTACCATAGCATCGACGATGAGGAAGGGGTACCGCTCGTCCTGCAATTCTACATGGGTGGTTAGTTTATGGGGATAAGAGCCGTTCCGGTAGCCTTGGCGTTCCTCTGTACGCTCATACGGCTCCGCAGACAAGTGTTTTGTCACTTGAGCCTTCAAGATCTGGTTCAGAACTGATTCCAGCATCATCTTTTGAATCTTTCAAAAACAGGTGGTGCAAAATCTCCGAATCTACGGTAATCTGGTATTGATCTATTGTGAAACCTCCTCGATTGGGAATGGTTGACAACTATTATTCTAACCGAGGAATTTCACTAGGGCGTGTCCGGTGAATATTCTAAGATTCCATGATAAAATGAAAATTAACATAACATTTCGTAAGGGGACATCTATGATGAGACGGCGATACGAAATTACGGATGAAGCTTGGGAAAAGATTGCTCCATTGTTACCCTCAAACGGTAAGCGTGGAGGTCAATGGAAAGACCACCGGACCATTTTAAACGGGATTCTTTGGAAGTTTGGGACAGGAGCTCCTTGGAGAGACCTCCCCGAGCGCTATGGTTCCTGGAAAACCTGCTATTATCGCTTTACTCGTTGGCAGAAGGATGGAACCTGGGATCGCTTGCTGAAGTATGTCCAAACCTACTCCCATGCTGTTTCCGATGTCGACTGGGTTGTTTTCGTCGACAGCACAATCGTCCGAGCTCATCAGCACGCCGTAGGCGCGCCCAAAAAAGGGGGATCCTCACTTCCAAAATGAGGCACTGGGTCGGAGCCGTGGAGGACTGACGACCAAAATTCATCTTGCTTGTGATGGGAAAGGTCGTCCTCTCTTCTTCAGTAAAGAACGATATGCACGTCGAAACATGATTTGTATTAACCGTCTGAAGCAATGGCGTGGCTTTGCCACGCGCTATGAAAAACGGGCGGTTTATTTTTGTGCTGCCATTACCTTGATTTCCCTGATGATTTGGCTCAATTAGTGATTCACCAGACACGCCCTAGTAAATACCAACTTCGGAACAGTCTATCCGACTGTGAACAGCCCTTTCTGGAACGAATCGGGGCATTCTGCACCTTTTGTCTGAGATAAACCCGTCCTAAAGTTTGCAAAAGGTACGCATCAGTAACGTCATGCAAAAGTTAAACGTCAAAGGACGATCCCAAGCCGTGGTGGAGTTGGTAAGATTGGGCGAATTAAAGATCTAGTTTGCATGTGACCCTGCCGCATTTGCAAAGAAGGCAGGGGTTTTTGTGTTTAGGGGGGAGGGGGGCTTTTTGCAAATCAACATAGAGAAAGCTCAGGTCGTCCGACAGATCTTCGATTGATACCCAAGGGACGGATGGGGTTTCAAGCACCTTGGTCCAGCGCTTGATCCAAAATCCCATTTATTGCGGAGATTTTATCTTAAATCAATATATCAAAATCAAGATCGGTGGGCGTAAGAAACAAATCCTCAACCCCCAGGCGAAATGGCTGGTATTTAAAAATCATCATGTGCCGATCGTCTCCCGGGAAATCTGGGAAAAAGCCAATCCAAAAGAAAGGAATGGTGAGAAGGTCAACATTACCCCATGGAATGATTTGCTGGGAATCTGCAAGTACAGTGAATGCAGGTCCAATATGGTCGTTGTACGAACGATCAAAAAGCTTTCAGATGGCTCCAAGCGGACATACCGCATCTCAAAAAAGTTGATGGATTTTATCTCGATACGGCATTAAAACAGGGTAGGAGAGTCAAATGGTAAAAGGAGTTGAAAATATTGGTTGACAGTTTACGAAGTATTTTAGAATTATTAGAGGAGTTAAATGCTAGATGCAAAACGCCTATTATTTCTCAAAATGAATTTAAGGAGGAATATGAAAATCTCAACGATTTTACTCAGTTACAGCCACAAATTAGTGAATTGATACATGATATAAAAGAATTAGATGTTAAAAATATTGATCTTATTGTTGAAAAATTAATCCATCTCCACCTTAAACTTTCTGACTGCATTTGGCACATTGACCAGATCCACGAGTTAGTGAAAAGAGCATGTGCAAATATACGAAATTCGTTAGACTAGATTTTGTATACCTCACTAGGCATTTTTGTGTACTTGGTGGGGTTTTTTTTACAGTTAGTATAACAGTGCTGAAGGAAGAGTTAAGAGAAAGTAATGTGGGTAGTAAGAGGCCAGTTTATTCGAAGCAGGAACGGTAGGGGTTGTCAGTTTTGCCCAACCAGTGATCGATAAAGCCACAGCATCAATCAAACCGATGTTGGCCAAGATTCCGATCGTCAATAATTTGGAAAATTGCTTCGCGTACAATCAAATGCTGGGCTACTTCATCAGAGCTGTTGGGTGAAAAATATCCAGGAAAAGAAACAGACAAGATCGTAGCTTTCTTTGAATACAATGTTTGCCCCAGTTTCGAGTGGAGTGACTCGATATGAACATGATAAAGATGGGAATAAAAAGCCATATATGGGTGTCATTGAGCGATTTGCTATAAAACACCCGAATGTAACGATTGAAATGTATGACAGCAAAGGCGGGAAGCTCATTCGTAGAGGGATTGACGATTTTCCAGAGTTGGTGTTTAAAGTATCCAGAGTTAGTAGGGAAAAATATTCCGATTTATATAAAAACTAACTGGAGGTAAATGATATGAGTAAACTAACCGACTACTGCCAGTTTGAACAGAATTGGTCAATCCTATGAAATTACAGCACTGGATAATCAATACGCTTCCAGACGAGAGATAAAGTCTAGACGAAGGAGGCTTAAGAGGGGTTATTTTTATGGGGTGGCGTAAATGGACCGCTGAGTTAAAATGAAAATTATAATGGCTACAACAGTACCGGAGACTTGGTGGAACGGGACATCTTCGACAAAAAAGGCAACCTGATCGGGGTTGGTTGGATTTCAGTTTATTGAGGTTTGGATTTGGAAAGTTAGTCGTTAAATTTATTCAAGAGATGTTCAATAAAAATTGTCGGGCAGAAGCCTAAATGAAGCTCATTTTTGGGATGAATAGGGGCGAAGACGATGAATGACCATCTCTTCTAGGATATGAGGGCACTTTCACGAGCCTTTCGGGCGGGTTAGACGTGAATGATTAGCGCGAATTTTATATCGTCGATCAGGAGTAGTCAAAAAACTGGGGATTGATGACATTTGTCTTTGTTTAATGATGAATGAGTAACAAGAATGTGCTAAAATAATGAAAGGTTTTATGCGGATTTTTGGGGGTTATGAAGTACCTATAAGGTATTGAAACATTGATCTGATAATCGGGACATAACGCAATGGAAGTGGTTATGAAGTACCTATAAGATAACAATGTTTTGTGATGATACATGTTTGTACTAATTTGGAGCTGAGATTGCTCCTTTTTAGTTGTCTGTTTAATTTGACGACAAAAGAGAGCGATTCGGCAAGGGGCAGAAAATGGTTCTAATCATTCTATTCCAGGGCGTGTCTCATGAATATTCTATGTAAAATGAAAAAATATAATATTTTGTATGGGAATATCTAGACCACCGGATCGTTTTAAACGGGATCCTTTGGAAGAGTACCTTGGAGAGACCTCCCTGAGAGTTATGGTTCTTGGTAAACCTGCTATTATCTCTTCATTCCTGACACGATTCCAGAACGTAAAAATCAGGCTGAGCGCCGGTCCGAAAAGCCAAGTCGTTCTCTCTCTTCAGTAATGAACGATACGCGTGTTGAAACATGATTGAACGTTGTATTACAACCAAGCAATGATAAGGATGAAAAAGGATGAGGCTAAAAATCATCATGAATTCGGATAAACCCATACCGCTTCCAAAATATTACCAACATATCCTCCAAGCGGTCATTTATGAGCTGATTGGGGATCCAACTGTGAAGGAGTTCCTTCACAACCAGGGGTTTCTGTGGGAAAAACGGTCATTCAAGCCCCTTTCCTTCTCATGGCTGCAAGGACGGTATGAGGTTAACCGGACACAAATCGTTTTTCACTCTCCAGTTGCTTTATATCTTAGCTCTCCTTGGGAGCGGTTAATTCGGTTGCTCTTGGAAAATTTGTTTAAACGGGATGGTATTCAGTTGGGCAAGACTCAAGTTTCCATCTCAGATGTAGAGATGTTGCCAGATTCTGTCTTTGAAAAACAAACCTTCATTCGGACACTTTCGCCGATCACGATGTATTCCACTTTAACCGCGCCAGACGGAAGAAAAGTGACCCATTATTATGATGCGAGGGATCCGCAATTTTCGGAGTTGTTGCGCCGGAATCTGGTAAAAAAAGCGCTGGCTTTTCACAACTTGAATCTGAGCGATGCTCCTTTTTCAATATGGCCAGTAGGTGGAGAAAAGGATGGATTGCGGCAACACACGATCCGTTACAAGTCCTTGATTATCAAAGGGTGGATGGGGGTTTTTGGCATGGAAGGGGATGCCAGACTGCAGAAAATCGCCTATGACATGGGACTTGGGGGGAAGAATGGCATAGGTATGGGATTTATCACTGTAAATGATTGAAGGAGGTGAACTTGTTGATTCAAGCAATTGCTAAGTTAGGGAGAAGAAGTATTCAAAAATCAGGAAAAAGTTTGGTTGAGATCCAAACCCAATCCATTCATCCTCAAAAATATCCCCACTTGATAGTTCCCGACGTGAAGGGGACTTTTTTATGTCCCAAGTTGAAGAAACCTCCTGTCTTTATTGAAAAAGGGACTTCGAGCAAAAGATTTCAGCAAGGAATTTCAAGGAGTGGTTCTGAAGGACGAAGCCTGTTCATTGTTTTTGAGAAAATTCGATGAAAGGCTTCAAGCCACTATCAAACATCGAAAATTACGGAGAAATGTTTCCTATCGGTCATTAATCCGCATGGAACTTTACAAAATCCAAAAACATTTGATTGGGGAAGAAGAGTACGAGCCTTATAAATCGTTATGGTAGGAGGAACAATGGCTTGTTCGTCATATTGGTCTAATGACGTGAATCAGAAGAGGGTTGCCAAGGTGTTGAAAAAATGTCGTGTCTATCTCCATTGGGTACAAAATTCCGTGTTTGAGGGGGAAATTACTCCAAGCAATCTTTATAAGCTGAAACACGAACTTAACCGATTGATCGATAAGAGTGAAGATTCCGTTATAATTTACACATTTAGGACCTTAACCTATTCCAAACGGGAAGTGTTAGGGTTGGAAAAGAGTCCATTGGACAACTTCTTATGACACTTTCGTCGTCGATCGGAAGTGGTGCAAAAAACCCCGTGGATCTACGACATTTTTTCTTTTATTTTTTAATTCATTTGTTTCTTGAGTGAATAAGAGAAAAAGAATGTGCTAAAATAAAGGAAAATTTTATGCGGGTTTTCGGGGTTTAGGAACTACCTATAAGGAATTGAAACTAAAACCATCCCTCGCGGATTTGACTTTCCTTCTCTTTGTTTAGGAATTACCTATAAGGAATTGAAACCACCATCGTAATAGCTGTACCACTTGCCGGACGTGACCAGGTTTAGGAACTACCTATAAGGAATTGAAACATTGCCATCTTTTGAATCGTGTTTACATGGCTGTAAGTTTAGGAACTACCTATGAGGTATTGAAGCTTGCTCTCTATCCCTGTCTTTCTTTAACGTGGATTGGAAGGGATGGCAGGAAAAACGTCTCCTGACAAAGAGTGTGAACCATTATGAGGAGGTCACCGGCTTTGGTAACCACTTTGGTAGGAGTAAAGCCGGTTATATCCGGTTTGTAAGGATCTCGATCAGCAGGTTGGGTTTTGACCCATTCAACGAAATTTCTGTACAATTCAGGGATGCACTGAAATCCTCCCATATCCATATCGGTATCCACGAGCGATAAAATCCCTTGGACATTAACGGGAATCGGGTTTAATGAAGTATCGATATCCCAATGGATAAAGCTTTTGTACTCATGACCAGGTTTTACTGGAAAGTTAAGGTTACACCGGTCAATGGTCACCCATAAATGTTCTGTTCCCCAAATGTCAACAAAGGCGTTATAGATTTTTTCATTCATGCGATTGTCCCACAGGTACTGATGATGGTATAACTCAACCATTCCGGTACCCGCCAGCTCTTTCATCTTTATTTCTCGCCGCGGCGCTGTATACCAGGTAGATGGATCATTCGGGGCTTTTTCTTCAAACTCCCAGATCAAGTCGACTAAGCGATCAATGTTTTTTTGGGGAACAGCATCGTGGATGATGACATAACCATTTTCCTGCCAGAACTCCCAATCTTCTTCACTGAGAACCCGAAGGGGCTCGTTATTCAAACGTTGATTCAAAGGCGTGGTAATTGTCAGTGAATCATGATTCCCTTTCGTTAATTTTTCGTTCATTTCGGAATCCTCCCTCCATCGCTAAAGAACCTTGTATCATCAGCATAGGGTATGAAATGCATTTCAGGTCAAGATGATTTTTTTGAAAAAAATAAATTAAAATCAAATTGAGAAAGGAAGTGAAATCGGTGGCTAATATCAGACAAATTGCCAAAGAGGCCGGGGTTTCTGTAACCACGGTTTCACGAGTGTTAAATAACCATGCCTATGTGAGTGAAGAAAAACGGAAAGCGGTGCTTGAAGCGATCAATCGTTTAAACTATTCACGAAATCTGAATGCGATTCATCTGATCAAAGGGAAGACAAATATTGTCGGTGTCATGCTTCCGTATATTAACCACGCATATTTCGCACGATTGTTGGAAGGGATTGCAAGTGAAGCACTCCGCTCAAATTATCAATTGATTTTATTCCAAACGGATTACAATCCTGAAGAAGAAATGAAAGCCCTGAACATGTTGAAAATGAAACAGATTGACGGCTTAATCATATGTTCGAAAGCATTGGAGTGGGGACAAATAGAACCTTTTACGGAGGATGGACCTGTTTTGGCGTGTGAGGATACCGGGGACGCAGCGATCTCTTCCATTTATATAGACCATTACGCCAGTTTTCAACAAGGTCTGTTCTATTTAATGGAAAGAGGACACCGCCATATTGGATATTGTTTGGGCAGAGTTAATAGCAATAATAGTCAGGCTCGTCGAAATGCTTATGTCGATGCGCTGGCATTCATTGACGAGGTTGTTCGGGAAGAATGGATGTTTTATCAATGTTATAGTATCGAAGACGGAGTGAAGGTGGCAAACAAGATGCTAACCATGAAGGAAAGACCTACTGCGCTACTGGTGGCAAGTGATCAGGTAGCGGTAGGTATTATGATGGAAGCTGAAAAAAATGGAATCAGAATACCGGAAGATCTTGCCATCATCGGATTTGATAATCAGCCAATTGCGGAAGTGTTTGATCTTACCACTATCGATAATCAACTGTTTGAAATGGGAAGCAGCGCATTTCGTATCGTACACAATCAAATAACGAAGAAAAAAAGAGAACCGCAAAAATGCAAACTGGAATTCCGTTTGATTGAACGTTCAACCGTTTAAAATTGACATGTGATGCAAGAGTCGCTTCTTCGCTGATTTCATATGGCTACATGCAAAGACGTATTGGCAATGAAGAGGATTTTTTCTTCACTTTCGCCTGCATGGAGTTTCCGCCAGAAAAAAAGCGCCGGAAGAAACAGGATTGAAGGCGTTGGCCCAATTAGAAGTATAAAAAGGTTATCAATCAGTTTGTTGATGCAGTTGCCCCAATCCCCAGGTCCCTGATACTTTAGGAAGCCAAGCGAGTGTTGAAGAAGAATGGTGTCTTTTTTCATGGAGAAGAATATTGGGTGGTTGTTCCTCCAACAGTAAAGGTAAGACCACAATGGGAAAAATTCATTTTTGAACAAAATGAACGCCCTAACCGTCCGTTTGGAGTAACGGATGATAATGGGATTGCCAAATACCTCGAGGAAATTGGAGGAGTCGGATTTTGACCTTATCCACCTGGCCGGTGCATGAAACGCTTTTGCAAAAAATTGAGCACTTTGCGACAAGAGCCGGATCATCAACTTTTGGAATAAGTGATGAAGCATTGGAGAATTCTGTGGAAAAGCTGAAACAATGGGCTTATCATGAGTACGGGAATCTCGACCATCCCTATTTGGGAGTTAGAGGCTTTCGGGTTGTAATGGGAACATTTGATTCTTAAGAGGGAAAGCATAGGATTTTCAGATAAAATAAACTCAACATCTCCACAGATTCGGCGGTAGAACAAACGTTTTCCAAAGGAGATGTTCTTCCTGCAAAATAAATATGTTGAGAAATAAGGATGAAGTGATTGTGAAGTGGTATGAGAATGTGAATGCAGAAGCCAAAGTTGCTTATTTATTAACATTGACAGAAAAAGTAATGGGTAAAATAGAAAATTATGAATGGTATCACCTGGCAAGAAAATCCATCGACATGTGCTGGGAATGGGTAGAAGAGAAGAAGCATAGTGGAGATGAACTTTATTTGAGCTTAGATAATGAAGATGGTGATGGGTTATGTCATATTCAAGGGGTAGCTTATATCAATGATATAACCGATCCTCAAGAGAAATCGATATGGTTTTGTGTAACTGATTCAGTATTTTATGCCACTTGGCAGGCGTATCAATATGAAAAAGAAGAATATGTCCCGCAGGCTATAGAAACGGTAGATGATGAAATGATAGATGACTTTATGGAAAAAATAAAAAAAGTGGACGGATATCAAGAAGAGTGGGCTGAACGTTTAAAACAGTATCTGCTCGAAAACTCTCCAGCAGGCAGTGACAAGAAGATCAAAAGAGAAGAAATGATTGAATAAGAGAAAAAAGGCTGAATGGATTAATGATTTCAGTATAACATTTGATTGGGTAGACGGCTTTTTGCAAATTAATGAAGAGGAAGCCCAGGTTGTGCGGCAGATCTTCGAATGGTATAGTAAATCGGCGGAATATCAAGCTGAGGAGAAAAGAAGGTAAACATTACACCATGGAATGATTTGCGGTGAATCTGTAAGTGCAGTGAATGCGGGTCCAATATGATTGTAGTCCAAATGACCAAATACCTGGTGCGCTTCTCCGTGGTGGAAGCAAAGTGATCAGGAAACTGCCCGGGCCGCTGCAAAAAATCTTCGCCCGATCCGGATTTATCGGTTCAATTGAAGGAGCGGGAATCAGTGTTGCCGATACCTCCTACGCTGTTGGCAGAACAGATATTGAAGGATTGGAAAATAAATATTTGAAGGAGCATCTCCAAAAGTTTTAAAGAGAGCACCATCACAAGCAGGATTGAAACCTTTAGATGAGGATGCCAGATAGACCAATTAAGTCACCGTTTACAAACGCAGCATTCAAAAATCATGCTGAAGAAATGGTTATAAATACATTTGTTAAAGCAATTGATGCTAAGTTTCCCAATCCTCTGGATATAAAAGGGAAACTATATACATCAATCAAACCCAAGAGGAGTATGTACTAAATGTTTTTCTGGATTGTTAATCCTGATTCAAAAGTAGGGTATTTATGCAACTCAGCAAAAGATATCCTAATTTAGAAATTGTAGTTACATCAGAAACTGATGAAAATGTAAAGAAGATGACTGGTAGGTTATCTTTTATTTTAGAAAATGGTAAATTGATTGATGAATAAAGGGGGGGACAAGATTAAATGGCATGGTACATGAATATCAATGAAGATGCCAAAGTGGGTTTTTTATTGGCTTTAACAGAAAAAATGATTGATCAAGTAACTGAAGGATATAATGATGCGAGGAAAGGAATAGACAAATGTTGGAAGTGGGTTGAAGAGAAGAAATATGATGGAGTCGATCTCTATCTTATCTTCGATAATGAAGAGGATGGCGGTTTATCCATGTTTTATGAAGAAGCGGTGGATAATGAGAACCACCAGCAGGCAAGCATTTGGTTATGCATCAATTATGCCTTGGTATATACAATCTGGCAGGCATATAAATTTGAATATGGGAATGATGAACATGTTCCTCAATCCATTGAAATCGTTGATGATGAAATGATTGATGCGTTTACGCAAGAAATAAAAAAAGTGGACAGATATCAAGAAGAGTGGGCTGAAGGATTAAAACAGTATCTGCTCAAAAACTATCCGGCAGGCAGTGATAAAAAGATTAGAAAAGAAGAAATGATTCGTTTGATTTGAATATGCCCTAATAAGAGAAAAAAGGCTGGTTCCAATATGAAGGAACTAAGCCTTTTTGTATACTTAGCCAGATAAGATTGCGGTCCTCCTGATCAAAAGCAGAGTATTTTGGAACAACTCGTTTCAAATTCTGCAAAAGATATGGTTAGCCATTAGATATAAGGGTTTGCAGTCTAAGTCCTTGCTTCCGAAGGGATGGAGTTTTGGGATTCGTTCTGAGATGATCAATAAGGGGTGATTTTACTTCTTAAAAAGTCGATAGGATGAATTCCTTGATTACTGAATTGAGGAGTGATACGATTTCCCCGTTCTTTCACAAAAAGTGATTCAGGCTTTTTGTAGAAGTCGATGAGAAGTTGCAGGAATTCTTTCAAACTTGGTGCGATAACAAACTTATTTTCTTCATCTCTGCCGAAATTGATGATTTGCCTATAGGTTCCCTTTGTATCTGGATCTAAATCGATTCCAATATGATTGCCTACCCCGTCATGAGAAAACGGAATCCATCCTCTATTTATGTACATTTTCTTGATATGCCCGTCGGGATATGAAGTATAACCTTCTTCTTCATTCCATTCCTCCCGCAAATCATCCCATACTTTCCACTGTTCGTACATTTCGTTTATAGACAAAAAGGGGAATCCCATAATAGAAATACCGTAGTCCAAGTCTTCGCCATTGTTACATAAGTACCACTCTTTCAAATCCGAAGGGAGTGACAATTTCATCTTTTCTTCGAATTGCCTGATTTCTTCGACCGTTGCCGGTTTGTTTTGAAATCCCATATAACCTTTAACTTTTTGACTCAATAGCTTTTGTAATTCGTTCCACAATGTTTTAATGGTTTGGTCTGCTCCCATCGTCTCACACCTTCCACTTAAATTTGCAAATGAAACACCAAGATGATATTCCCTTTTGGGAATCGAGTGTCTATGGTAAGGCTGAACGAGTGCATCGTCAATGCCTTGTTTTTTTTGCTTGTATATCTTCCCTATCTCAAGCACGAGTAAATTAAACTCTCGTCTGAAAGTTTGCAATCAGTAACGTCATGCAGAAGTTAAATGCAAAAGAGCGTTCCCAAGCTGTCGTCGGGTTGGTTCGCCACAACCCCAAAAGAAGCGAGGATTTGAAATACTATCGTTTAGGCGGGAAGAGGTGACAGTGGACCTAAAATCACGGGATAACACGAATAAACAATTATCAAAAGTTTGCAAATTGTGGTTTATACATAAAAGGGTGTGTCAAAAATGAATACCTTTTTTTATATATAAAGCTGCAAGGAATGAATTAATTTATACGAACTCTAAAAAAAGCAAAGGGTGAAGAAATCGAACAGCATCTGTTTTCCGATGATAAGGATGAACTAAGCATGTTCATAAGCCAAACGATCCAACGAACGCTGAAAAAAACAGTCGATCAGACGTTGCAGACGATTCATGAAGAGTTGAAGAAGATTCTGGAGCAGTCGGCTATTCCAATGGATCAAATCGATTCGAAGGTAAACGGTTTTATATCACTTACTCTCTCTTTTTTAACAACTAAGAATAACATGACGAAGAAGGTGAAAATGTGATTCCGGATTATCAAACATTGATGTTGCCTGTTCTGGAATATCTATCCAATGGAAAAGAGCATACGACGAAAGACCTTAGAGAAGCGATGGCAAGGGAGTTTAAAATAACCGACGAAGCGAGAAAACAACTGCTGCCCAGTGGAAGAAAACCCGTTTTTGATAATAGAGTCAGTTGGGCATGTACATATCTTAAAAAAGCGAAATTAATTGAAAGTCCCAAACGTGGGATCATCAAAATTACGCATAGAGGACAAAAGGTATTAAAGAGTAATCCAAGTGAAATCAATAATCAATTTTTATTGCAGTTTGAAGAATTTAGGGGATTTTTTGCGAAAGAAAAAGCAGATCCGGTGATTGATAAAACACAGACCAAAGAGCTTGTTAAAACTCCGAGAGAAACATTGAGCGAGAGTTATGAACTGATTAGAAAAGAATTGGCTGAAGAGCTGTTAGAACAAGTCATGAAATGTTCTCCGGATTTTTTTGAGAATCTTGTAGTTAAGTTGTTAGTAGCAATGGGATATGGAGGATCTTTAGAGGATGCAGGTCAAAGAGTTGGAGGTACGGGTGATGGGGGGATTGATGGTGTTATAAAAGAAGATAAACTTGGATTGAGCCAGATCTACATTCAAGCAAAGAGATGGGACAAGACGGTTGGCAGTCCCGAAATTCAACAGTTTGCCGGCGCTTTGACGGCTAAAAACGCTGAAAAAGGGGTCTTTATCACTACCTCCAGATTTACTGCCAGCGCGATCAGTTTTGCAGAAAAGGTTCCGAAAAATATTGTTTTAATTGACGGGGATGATCTGGCTGAACTGATGATCGACTATAATATAGGGGTATCTGAAGAGGAGCGCTATATTGTTAAACGAATTGACAGCGACTTTTTTGAACAATGATTTTTAAGAAAAAAACAGGTGGGTCGACTCAAAGGTGTGTGCATATGACACACCTTTTTTATTGGATATTGACGTGAAAATTGATATAATAAGATCAAATCGAATTTTAGTAATCGAATACTAAATTTGTTGTTGCAAATATCATGTGGATGGGTATATACTATTCTCGGGAGGAGGGATTGGTGGAAAAGGAGGCACAAAACATGGCAACGCTTTTTCACTTCCAAGAACTGCTTAGACAGAGAAATATCATTGACCGTGATCAAATCACCGTTGAGTTATTGCGCATCCACCTGACCCAAAAAGCATATGAACAAAAATACAACTTGGAGAGTGTAGATGAAGCGTCTCTATATGAATTGATGAAAGAAACAACCGAAAAACAGCTCGGTTATTTTCCAGGAGACCCAAGCTGGTTTTATGAACTTTTTCAGGCCGGCAAAGAGATCAACTTCATTCAGGCTCTCAAGGAAATATTCCAAAAAGACCGGTCTGGAGTGATGGTCAGCCCCGCCTATCTTGTGGATTATTTTTCGCGATCTTTGATGGACGGGCATATTGAGACGGTATTGATTGCGGAAGCACATAAACATTTGAATGGTTTGATAGAGCTGATTGAAACTAACCTGGATAAAAACTTTGTCCTGACCGCTGAAAAAAAGTGGTTGGCAGAAGCGTTAAAGTTTCTTTTTGCACACTGCAACCATGTGGAAGTGCTTCAGGTTTCCATCTACAGCCTCTTACCATTGGATCAAGAATTTGACCTGATTATCGCCATACCCGCATTTGGCTTTAAACCGGAAGTAAACACGGAACGGTTTATGACACGGGAATCAGAAGGGATTGCCGCTGAAAACTTGCTTGATTGGCTGAATGAATTCGGGGAGTTGCAAATTGTTGTCCCCGCAAGATTTACGTTTTCAGGCGGTTCCTTTGCAAAGTTGAGATCCTGGATTCTCCAACATTTCAATATAAAATCAATTTTTACCTTGCCTGAAGGATCCCTGCGCCCCTATACAGGGATGAAAACATACCTGATCACGATCTCCCGTCAAGCGGTGGATTCCATCCAACTGGGAAGCCTTGAGCTGAAAAATGGACAATTTCTTCCCTGTGTTCAAAAGGAGATTGATCAGGAAGAACTTAAAGAACGGGAAGACTGGCGAATCGAACTTTTGCTGGCGGATGACCAGGAGGATCTCCTCGGTGGGCTGGCCGGGCCCAATCGGCAAGTGTTCAAGTTAAAAGAAATCGCCGAACTTTTTCGGGGAAAGTCGATTATGAAAAGCCATATCCAACCCGGGGAAATATCGGTTCTCAATATCTCCAATATCGAAGACGGGGAGATTATTTGGGAAGGGATGGACACGATCGATGAGGAGTACCGGAAAGTAAGGCGTTACGCATTGGAAGAAGGGGATTTGGTGATTACTTGTCGGGGGACGGTCAATAAAGTGGCGGTGGTTCGGGAATTGCCCAAAAAAGTGATCGCTTCTGCGAATATTATCGTAGTCCGGTTTTCAAAAGAAGTGATGAGCGAATATGTAAAAATCTTTTTGGAAAGCCCGGTTGGCACCCAATTGGTGAAAACGTTCCAACGCGGAACTACCGTGATGAATATTAACCCGGCCGATCTGGGCGAGATGGAGATTCCTTTGCCGGATATAGAAGAACAGCGGAAGATTGTCGAAGAGTATCGGAAAGAACATCAACTCTATCTCGAAACCGTCCGCAAAGCCAAAGAACGGTGGGAGAAGAAAAGACAGCAGATTTACGATCAATTATTGGACTGAGGGGGCTTAAGTGGTGGCAGTATCCAACAACAACAGCGCTGAATTGGGATTTGAACAACGCCTGTGGAACATGGCGGACAAACTGAGAAACAACATGGATGCAGCCGAATACAAACACGTGGTGTTGGGCTTGCTTTTCCTGAAGTACATATCCGATGCGTTTGAGGAAGAATATGAACGCTTATCCAAAGATGAGTGGGCAGACCCCGAAGATCCTGATGAATACCTTGCCAACAATATCTTCTGGGTTCCGCAGGAAGCCCGCTGGTCTCATATCAAAGCCAACGCCAAAAAACCGGAGATCGGGCAAATCATCGATAATGCGATGTTGGCCATCGAACGGGACAACAAGTCGTTAAAAGGCGTGCTTCCCAAAGATTACGCCCGCCCGGAATTAGATAAAACTAAATTGGGCGAGATTGTCGACTTATTCTCGTTCAAAGTGGGGGACAAAGACAGCCAGGCTCACGATGTGCTGGGACGGGTATACGAGTACTTCCTCAATAACTTTGCCAGTGCGGAAGGAAAAAACGGTGGACAATTCTACACCCCGCGCACCGTCGTTAAGTTGTTGGTTGAAATGATTCAGCCTTTTAAAGGCCGGATTTACGACCCTTGCTGCGGTTCGGGCGGAATGTTCGTTCAAAGCCAGGAGTTTATCAAAGCCCATCAAGGTAAGATTGGGGATGTGGCTGTCTACGGACAAGAATCCAACCCGACCACCTGGCGCCTCTGCAAAATGAACCTGGCCATTCGCGGGATTGACAATAACCTTGGCGAACACCATGCGGATACCTTCCACAACGACCTGCATAAAAACCTGAAAGCGGACTACATCCTGGCCAATCCCCCGTTTAACGTCAGCGACTGGGGCGGCGAGCGTTTAACCGAAGACCTCCGCTGGAAATACGGGGTTCCGCCGGCCAAAAACGCAAACTACGCCTGGATTCAGCACATCGTCTCCAAACTGGCTCCCAGCGGAACGGCTGCTTTTATCCTGGCGAACGGTTCCATGTCCACCAACCAGAGCAGCGAAGCCACCATCCGCAAAAATTTGATTGAGAATGACCTGGTCGAAGCGATCGTCACTCTTCCAGGGCAGCTCTTTTACTCCACCCAAATTCCCGTCTGCGTCTGGGTGATGACCAAAAACAAAGCGGCCAAAAACCACCGCAACCGCAAAGGGGAAATCCTCTTTATCGACGCACGCAAACTGGGCCACATGGTGGACCGTGTCCGCAGGGAATTAAGCGATGAAGACATTCAAAAGATCGCCCGGATCTTCCATGCTTGGCGTGGGCAAAAAGAAGCGGGAGAGTATGAGGACATCAAAGGCTTCTGTAAATCAGTCACTTTGGAAGAAGTACGGGAGCATGAGTATATCCTTACTCCGGGACGGTATGTGGGGATCGAAGAGACGGAAGATGATGGGGAAGCGTTTGAGGAGAAGATGGCACGTTTGACAAGCGAATTGGCGGAGCAGTTTGCCAAGTCAAGGGAATTGGAAGAGGAGATTAGAAAGAATCTGCGGGGGATTGGGTATGAGTTTTGAGGAGTGGAAAACAATAAAACTTGGAGATGTTTGTGAGGTTAAAGGAGGAAAAAGGTTACCTAAAGGACATTCACTTATTTCACAGAAAACAAAATACCCTTATATAAGAGTCAAAGATTTCGGGGACTTAAAACCGAATCTAGAAGGTTTACAATATCTACACGAGGATACGTATAAAAAGTTAAAACGATATACCATATCTAAAGATGATATTTATATTTCTATAGTTGGCACAATTGGTTTAATAGGAAAAGTAGGCAACTGTTTAGATGGTAGTGTTTTAACTGAAAATGCAGCTCGAATTATTATAAAAAATAAACAAGTAATAGATAGGGATTTCTTGCTTTATTATTTAAGCTCTCCTAAGGGACAAAATGAAATAAGTAAACAAGTTGTAGGCTCTACACAGCCAAAGCTCGCCCTTTTTAGAATTAAAGAATTTGAAATTATGTTACCTTCATTGAAAGAACAGAATAAAATTGCAGAGACTCTCTCTTCTCTCGACGAAAAAATCGAACTCAACAACCAAATCAACAAAAACCTTGAAGAAATGGCACAAGCGATTTTTAAATCCTGGTTTGTCGACTTTGAGCCGTTTCAAGATGGAGAGTTTGTTGAAAGTGAGTTCGGGATGATTCCTAAGGGGTGGGAAGTAAAAAAGATAGAAGAAGTTTGCTTGCGAGTTAATTCAGGAGGAACACCAAAAAGAAGTAACAAAGAATTTTATAATGGAAGTATTTTATGGCTAAAAACAAAGGAGCTAACAGACGGATTTGTCTTTGATACTGAAGAGAAGATTACTGAAGAAGCAGTTCTTAACTCCTCTGCAAAGTTTTTCCCGAAAAATACTGTTTTAATAGCGTTATATGGAGCTACCGTTGGAAAGTTAGGGATCTTAACTAGAGATACAACTTTTAATCAAGCAACTTGCGGTATGGTTGTGGATGAGAAGTATATTTGTCATGTGTATTTATACCTTACTTTGTTGTTAAATCGAGATTTTATCAAAAGTATGGCTACTGGATCGGCACAGCAAAATCTTAGTGTATCTATAATAAAAAACATGAAAATTATCATTCCTGAGCCTGATGTAATGAAAATGTTTACAAATACTGTTAAACCTTTGTATGAAAAGATTAAAGCTAATCAGTATGAGTCCATTTGTTTAAAAAACCTCCGCGACACCCTCCTGCCCAAACTCATGTCCGGTGAGATCCGTGTACCTCTGGAAAACGAAGGGAGACATCAAGATGAGCAGCTTCAACGAGTATGAACTGGAACAAGCTTCCCTGGAATGGTTTCAAGAGTTAGCCTATGATGTGAGCTATGGCCCCGAGATTTCCCCTGAAGGTAATTATCCGGAACGGAACGAGTACAGCGATGTCATTTTGGAAGAGAGATTGCGGGATGCGCTGTCCCGCATCAACTCTTATCTTCCGCCGGCAGCGATCGACGAAGCCGTTCGCAAGATTTCGATTCCGCAAAGTCCCAATCTCCTGATGAACAACCAGGCATTTCATCAAATGATCACCGACGGAATTGATGTCCAGGTCCAGCGGGACGACGGCAGCTTCAAAACAGAGAAAATCTGGCCCATCGACTTTAAAGATCCCCACAATAACGACTGGCTGGTGGTCAACCAGTTTACTGTCATCGAAAACGGAGTAGAGAAGCGTCCGGATCTGGTGGTTTTCGTCAACGGGATGCCGCTCGTGGTGATCGAATTAAAAAGTGCTTCCAATGAAGAGACTGACATTACCAAGGCATACAATCAGATTCAGACTTACAAAAAGAAGATTCCATCCCTGTTTACTTACAATGCTTTCTCTGTCATCAGTGACGGGGTGAACGCCCGGGCGGGTTCCCTGACGGCCGACGAAGACCGGTACATGATGTGGCGGACGATCGACGGGGAGGATGTCGCCCCGGACGCCATTCCGCAACTGGAAGTTTTAATCAAGGGAATGTTCGAAAAAGAACGTTTTCTGGATATCTTAAGGCATTTCATCTTTTTTCAAACGGACGGAGAAAATGTCTACAAGATTTTAGCCGGATATCATCAATACCATGCGACGGTGAAAGCGATCGAGAGCACGATCCGCGCAACTGAGGAACAAGGGGACCGCAAAATTGGGGTGATTTGGCATACCCAGGGTTCCGGGAAAAGTTTGTCCATGGTCTTTTATGCCGGAAAATTGGTCTCTGAGCTGGCTAATCCGACAATTGTAGTGATCACTGACCGTAACGATCTCGATGATCAGCTTTTTTCCACGTTCAGCAAGTCCAAGCAGTTGTTGCGCCAAACGCCGAAACAGGCCCAATCCCGCAAAGAACTGCGCGAGCTGCTCAATGTGGAGTCCGGGGGCATTATCTTTACCACGATCCACAAGTTTGCCCCGGAGGAAAAAGGAGATCAGATGCCGGTGCTGACGGATCGCCGCAATGTAGTGGTGATCGCCGACGAAGCGCACCGGAGCCAGTACGGGTTTAACGCGGAAGTGGTGAAAGGAATAGAAGAGGCGAAGGTCAAGTTCGGTTTCGCCAAATATATGCGTGACGCCTTGCCGAACGCTTCCTATATCGGATTTACCGGTACGCCTGTTGAGCTGGCGGATAAAAACACGCCGGCAGTGTTTGGGGACTACATTGACATTTATGATATGACCCGCGCGGTGGAAGACGGAACCACCGTCAAGATCTACTACGAAAGCCGGATTGCCAAACTCTCCCTGCCGGAGGAAGAGAAGCCGAAGATCGATGAGGAGTATGAAGAAATCACCGAGCATCAGGAACTGGATGAGAAAGAGAAGCTCAAATCCAAATGGGCCCGTTTGGAAGCATTAGTCGGGACGGAAAAGCGGCTCAAGCAAATCGCTAAAGACATCGTGGAGCATTTCGAAACCCGGCAGAAAGCCATGTTCGGTAAAGCGATGATTGTCACCATGTCCAGAAGGATTGCCGTTGACCTCTATAACGAGATCGTCGCCCTAAGACCCGAGTGGCACAGTGACGACCTGGATAAAGGCGTCATCAAGGTGGTGATGACCGGAAATTCCAGCGATGAGGCAAAAATGCATTCTCACCACACCACCAAACAGCAGCGTGAACTTCTCGCCAACCGGATGAAGGATATCCATGATGAGCTCAAGATTGTCATTGTCCGCGATATGTGGCTCACCGGTTTTGACGTTCCCTGCATGCACACGATGTATATTGATAAACCGATGAAAGGCCATAACCTGATGCAAGCCATCGCTCGTGTCAACCGCGTGTTTAAAGATAAACCGGGCGGATTGGTAGTTGACTATATCGGGATCGCCGACTCTTTGAAAAAGGCTCTGCAACAGTATACCGAAAATGACCGCAAAACGGCGGGTGTGGATACCGAACTGGCCGTTGACCTCATGCTTGAGAAGTATGACCTGATCCAGGATTTGCTTCATGGCCATGACTACAGCAAGTTTAAAAGCGGAAGCCCATCCGAGCGGATGCAAACCATCGTTGCTACTGTCGATTATGTATTAGGGCTCGGTGAAGAAAAGAAAAAACTGTTCCTGCAACTGGTTACCGAGCTGGCAAAAGCTTATGCCTTGTGCTCCACCACTCCCGAGGCGGAAAAATTGAACTTGGAAATCGGGTTCTTTAAATCGGTGAAAGCCGGGATTATCAAGATGATTCCTGCTTCGGGCAAGAAAAAAACGGCTTCCCAGTTGGATGCCGAGATCAACCAATTGGTATCCAAGTCCATTATCTCTGAAGGCGTAGTGGACATTTTGGGCGCCGTTGGCCTCAATAAACCCAACATCGCCATCTTGTCCGATGAGTTTTTGGCCGAGGTGAAAGGATTAAAACAGAAAAACCTTGCCGTAGAGCTGCTCAAACGATTGTTAAACGGAAAAGTAAAAACCATCGCTAAACGAAATCTGGTTCAGTCGAAAAAGTTTTCCGAGATGCTGGAAGAATCGATTATCAAGTATCAAAATCGGACGATTGAATCAACCCAGGTCATCATGGAACTGATTGAGCTGGCAAAAGAGATGAATAAAGCCCACAAGCGGGGCGAGGAAACGGGATTATCCGATGATGAAGTGGCCTTTTATGATGCTTTGGCCAACAACGAGTCGGCAAAAGAAGTCCTGGGGGATGAAGTGTTAAAGCAGATCGCGCGCGATCTCACCGATTCGATTAAAAGAAATATCACGGTGGATTGGAATCTAAGAGAAAGCGTCCGAGCCAAAATGAGGGTAACAGTCAAAAAATTGTTGAGAAAATACGGTTATCCGCCAGACAAAGAGAAAAGTGCGGTTGAAATTGTGATGAAACAAGCAGAATTAAGCTGTCAGAACGAGACGGAAGAATTAGACGAAGAACTGGATTAATTCTTGTAAAGCAATGAAAAAGTGAAAGGGGGGATGACCAAAAGCATTAAAGAAATGTTTGCGGTTGGAAGTGCCAGTTCCAACTGCAAATCGGAATCCGATCTGCTGAAACTGAGCCAACAGGATCAGCAGGTCATAGATGCCGTTTTCCACCGCCAAATGGAAGACTGCACAGATGAAGATCACTCCATAGGTTTTACGCGCAAAGAGATTCGTTTGTGCAACCCCTTCAACCTATGCTTCCTTAAATTAGCTTTTCTCTTATTGTAACGAACTCTTTGCGCTCCCTTCAAGTCAAGTCCGGCATTTCATTCTCAATACCTGAACCAGAGGTGAAAGAAAAAGATGAAGCGACGATGGAAGAATTCAAAAAGATTAAAAACGGGATGACACATGAAGAGGCTGTGAAAATTACCGGTTTTGAAGGAACGGAAATGAGTTCCACAGAAATTGGCGGCATCAAAACGGTTATGTACTCTTGGGAAAATGACGATGGTTCGAATATGAATGCGATGCAAACTGAATACAAAGGCGCAGTTTGGTTTGAAGTGACAGATGAAAGGTTAGGCGGAAGTTAGAAAGCTTCTGCCTGCTACAAATATCTTGACCATTATCTATGATTCTGAAAGGAGAATTTTTAATGTCCATTGTTTCCATTCATAAATCCTTTACCGATGCTATTGCTCAAGTGCCGCCACAAGTTCAAAAATCGGCCTGGGATATGATTCATCAGCTTACCGAACACCCGGAAGCACATGGCTTAAATTTTGAACGGGTGAAAGGGGCGATTGACCCCAAAGTCCATTCTGTCCGTGTGAACCAAAAATATCGGGCAATTCTGGTCAAGCCAGAAAAAGAAGATGTGAATTTATTTGTGTGGATTGGCAACCATGATCAGGCGTACGCATGGGCTGAAAAGAAGCGATTTGAAGTTAATAAGGCGACGGGTCTTTTACAAATGTGGACAAGCCCGGGAAGGAACGGTTCAAATGCGGTAAAAGGAATATTTTGTGATTATACCGAAAAACAACTGATTGCCATCGGTGTACCGGAAGAGCTTATTCCGGTTATATACAGTATTCAAACAACCGATGAACTGTACAATTATGCCGATGAAATTCCGGAAGATACGTTTGAACCTCTTTTATGGATCGCCCAAGGTGAACCGTATCAAGATGTACTTCAAATTATCACCGAGATCAAGGCAGAACAAAGAAAAGAATTGGGAAAATCAGATCAACCATTCCTTCAAGCGATGTTAAATACGTCGGGCCAAGTGGCTGTGATCTCTTCCGATACACAGCTGCAAGAAATGTTAAAATATCCTTTTGACCGGTGGCGGTTGTTTTTGCATTCCACTCAAAAAGAATTGGTCGAGAAAGATTTTAGCGGCTCGGTAAAAGTGCTCGGAGGAGCCGGAACAGGCAAAACGGTGGTTGCTTTGCACCGGGCAAGGAAGCTGGTGAGAGATTTTTTGCTTCCGGATGAGAAACTTCTCTTTACCACCTTTAACGTGAATATGGCAGCAATCGTACAAGACTACTTAAACACCATGTGTACACCTGAGGAGTTACAAAGAATGGATGTCATTAACATCGACCGGTTGGCCAAAGAAATTGTTGAAACTTATTGTGGTGTACAAATCAACAAAATGATTGAGAGTAACCAAGACCGGGAAGTCATCTGGCGGCAAGTCGGAAGCTGTTTAAACATAGACACAAATCAACTGCTGTTCATCAAGAGAGAATATGACAGGTTTATTCAACCCTATGGAATCGAAGTAGAGGAAGAATATTTAAATCTTCTGCGCAAAGGAGGGAAAACGAAAATTGGCAAAAAAGAACGGGAAGAGATATGGAAAGTTGTTGAGTATGTCCGCAGTGAGATGGAGGCAAGAGGTTGGTATGAATATCCGGATATCATTCGCATAGCCCGAAGATGGCTGGAATCGAACCCCGGCCGATTGAGTTACCGTGCTGCCATCGTTGATGAAGCTCAGGATTTTACTGAAGGAGCGTTTAAATTGTTGAGGGCCTTAGTTCCGAAAAACAGAAATGACCTGTTTATTGTGGGAGATCCTCACCAACGCATTTACTCCCGTTTTGCGGTTCTTTCACGTTGCGGAATTGATGTTCGCGGGCAAAGATCCAGGCGTTTACGCATTAACTACCGTACCACTGAACAAATTCGAAAACAGGCGATGAAAGTCATCAGACATATTCCCTTTGATGACTTAGACGGAGGGCAAAATTTTGCAGATGATATCTCGCTTATGTCTGGAACCGAACCAATCTGCGTAAACTTTACAAACGTAAACCTTGAGAGGCAGTTCATTCTAAAACAGGTGAAGGAATTATTGAGTGAAGGGATTTTGCCTCATGAGATCGGCCTTTTCGCAAGAACCAAAAAAATGGTTGAGAAGTATCAAAAGTTCCTGGAAGATAATGGAGTTGCCGCCTCGCTCCTCACAACAGAATCTCATTTGAGCAACAAGGGAGTTCATTGCGGCACGATGCACCGAAGCAAGGGGCTCGAATTTCGCGTTGTCTTTCTGGCTGGGGTTAATGAAAAAGTCGTTCCCCTCAGTACTTTCACAAAAATTGAAGATGTAGAAGAAAGAGAAGAGTATATGAGGAAAGAGCGCTCTCTCTTGTATGTTGCCAGCACAAGAGCACGCGAGAAATTGTTTATTACTTCGTATGGAAAACTTTCGCCATTTTTGAGGAATTAAATCACAGACCTGGCTCGTTGTTCGAGCCGGGTCACTGTTTCTATATTTAATTTTTTCAAGAAGAGTTTGATAGATCTCCTCATCTGTGGGAACTGATCGGAGACTATTTCTTGGGAAAAATACTCTTCAAAGAAATTAATTGGGGTAATTAGGATTTTATAACCCATTATCTAAAACACTGTTCACAATGAAATCCTGTTCCAAAGTTTGCAAAAGGTACGCATCAGTAACGTATAAATGCAAAAGAGCGTTCCCAAGCTGTTGTCGGGTTGGTGGTTGGGCGAATTGAAGATTTAATGGGATGATCCCTGCCTGTATGCATGTGGCAGGGGTTTTTTTATGGGGAGATTTGGGGAACGGGTTCAAGAAAAGCCCAATTGTAGCAAATTAAGAAAGAATATTGCAGTAATAAAAGGGAGATCGGCTCTGCTTAAAAGTATATATTTATATGAATATAAAATAAAAAACTATGATATTCTAAGTAAATCACAATTATGTACATTATAAGTACATAAGATTGTGATGAAAATGTGTTCAAAATAGAATTAAAAAGATATAAAATTCAAAAATAGAAGGAGGAAAAAGGATGCCAAGTGATCGATACAAAAAAATTTTGAATGAGTTGACGAGTAATCCTAGCATAACAAGTATTGAATTAGAGAAGAAATACAATCTTACTCGTAGACAACTCGGTTATAGTATCGACAAAATAAATGATTGGCTGATGATTAATAATCTTCCTGTAATAGAGAGAACAAGAAAAGGACATTTCGTAATTGCTCAATCAGTCTTAGAGAAACTTGGCAGAAATCTCAAACAGATTGAAGATGTTGTGGACACAACAATCCTCACAGAAGAACAGCGTGTACAGCTCATAATATTAATGTTATTAAGTTCTAAAGAGGAATTGTCATTGAATCATTTCGTTTTTGAATTGGGAGTTAGCAAAAATACAATCCTAAGTGATTTAAAGCAGGCCCAAAGCTATTTGGACAAGTATGATTTAAATATTAGGTATTCAAGAAAACATGGTTATTTATTAGAGGGAAAAGAATTTCAGATTCGAAAATTGCTTATTGAAATTACGAATGCCGTATTACAAATGACAAATGGTGAAGATCGATTGCAAAAAATAACAGGTATCTGCAGTGAACAAGTTAATGATTATATTAGACGAATAGAAAAGGTAGAGAATAAATTAAATCAAAAATTCACAGATGAAAAATTAAAAGCAATGCCATACGTCCTCATTTTAGTCGTTCGAAGAATTGAACAAGGACATATCATTAATCCATTTGCTATAAAATACGAAGAACTTTCTGATACAAAAGAATACAAAGCAACAGAAGAAATTCTCCATGATACTGATATTCCGGTTACTGAACGCCTGTTTATTACGTTACATCTTTTAACAACTAATGTTTTTTCAAGTCAAATTGCTAATGATGAACGCATTCCCAATCTAGTTCCAGCCATTGATAATATGTTAAGACATTTTGAAAAAAGTGCTTGTATCCACTTGCAGGATCGAGATCAACTATTAGATAAGCTTTTGCAACATATAAAACCAGCCTATTATCGAATCAAATATCAGTTGACTAATACAGTTGTCTTTCAAGGTTCTTTGAGCAAAGAGTTTAAAGAATTACATCATCTGGTAAAACGTTCTATCGGTCCGCTTGAAGAGCTGATTGGTACCGATATTCCTGAAAATGAAATCGCTTTTATTACAATGCTGATTGGCGGTTGGATGAAACGTCAAGGCGAAAGCATAGAAAAAAAGGTTAAAGCTATAGTGGTTTGTCCGCAGGGTGTATCTGTTTCAAGGATAATGTTTAATGAATTAAGAGAATTATTTCCGGAGTTTATTTTCTTGGATTTTTTATCGGTTCGCCAATTTTTACATTACCCACTTGATTATGATGTTGTGTTTGCACCCATTTATCTAGAAACTGAAAAAAAACTATTTGTGACAAAAGCATTTCTCGGGGATGAAGAAAAGTATCAACTAAGAAAACAAGTGATGTTGGCAGTCCATGGATATATACCGGATAAAATCAATATTAAGGATGTTGTAGAAATTATCAAAAAATATTCGATTATAAGTGATGAAAGCGCCTTAATAGAAGAAATGGAGAAATACTTCAATAAAGAAGGTTATTCTTCCTTTGTGGAACAAAACATTTATTCCACAGACCTAAATTTGGATCAACTGATTATCCCAGAAAATATTACATTAATAGACTCGGTTGATTCATGGGAAGAGGCCATTCGAATCAGTGCCGAACCACTTATTCGAAGCGGTAAAATCAAACCAAAATATGTTGATGCGATGATTAGATATTGTGAAAAGGATCCATACATTGTCATTGGGCCGAATATGGCTATACCGCATGCAGCACCTGAAGATGGAGCAAATAATGTCGGGATGAGTTTGTTAAGAGTAAAAGATGGCGTTCGATATCTAAATAATTACAATATTAATCTGATTATTGCGATTTCTGCGGTTGATAAACATCAACATATACATGCATTAATGCAGTTGATAAATCTTGCTGGTTATGAGAATGAACGAAATAAATTAATTAATGCTGAATCGATCGAAGAAGTATATGAGATTGTTAGGATATTCTCTAAAGATTATTGAGAAGGCTTAGGGGTGTGGATATGAGTGAATTGTATTTTGATGAATCTGTCATTCTGCTTGATGTAGAAGGTGATTCAAAAGAAGAAATACTTGAAGTAGTGGCACAGAATTTAGTGGATAATGGGTTAGTGAAAGAGAGCTTTATTCCTGCCATTATTAAAAGGGAGAAAGAATTTGCAACAGGTCTCCCGATTGCTGGGGTTTCTGTAGCGATCCCCCATACCGATGTTGAACATGTTATTAGAAAATCAATTAGCGTAGCTGTATTAAAAAAGCCAGTTGATTTTGTCATCATGGGTGATGATAGTGAGACAACACCAGTACAGCTAATATTTATGTTAGCCATGGATGAGGCACATTCACAGCTCTTGCTTTTACAAAAACTGATGCAACTTTTTCAAGATGAAGAGGTTCTTAAATTCTTAGTGAATCAAAAAAATAAAACAGAAATAAAAAGTACTTTAGAAGAAAAGTTAAATTTAGTTGAAGGAGATGGTGAATAAATGGCAAAAAAACAAGTTCTTGTTGCATGTGGTGCCGGAATTGCGACATCCACTGTTGTGGTTAAAGCAATTGAGGAGTTAGCAAAAGAAAATAATATAGAAATTGATCTTATTCAAATAAAAATAGCTGAAGTGGGGGCATATGAAGATACAGCGGACCTGCTAGTCACTACGGCCATGACGAAAAAAGAATATCGATTTCCCGTTATAAATGCACGTAATTTTCTAACTGGTATAGGAATTGAAGAAACAAAAAAGCAAATTCTCGAGGAACTTAAAAAATAATCTTGATGACAAGCGATTGATATCTATTGGAAGGGAGATATTCACATGCAAGCATTCGCCGATTTTATGAAAGGTTTTTTAGGTCTAGGAGCAACAGTAATCCTTCCAGTAGCCATCTTTATCTTAGGATTATTCTTTGGACAAAGGCCAGGTAAAGCATTTCGTTCTGGTTTAACAATCGGGGTCGCATTTATCGGCATTTTCCTGGTTATTGACTTGTTAACGTCAAACCTTGGTCCTGCTGCACAAGGAATGGTTGATCGACTGGGAGTACATTTAAACGTTATTGATGTGGGTTGGCCAGCAACATCATCGATTGCATGGGCATCTGTTGTAGCAGCATTTATCATTCCGATTGGACTGGTTGTAAACGTTGTCATGCTTTTAACAAAAACAACTAAAACAATGAATGTGGATATTTGGAACTATTGGCACTATACATTTATGGCTGCTTTAGTATATACAGTTTCAGATAGTATTGTTCTGGGGCTAATTGCAGCAGTAATCTTCCAGATTGTATGTCTTAAAATTGCTGACTGGACTCAACCAATCGTAAATGATTTCTATGAAATGCCAGGCGTTTCAGTTGCAACAGGTAGTACGATTTCATATGCACCATTTATTTTTTTAGTAAGAGGAATTCAAAAAATTCCTGGACTGAACAAGTTAAATACAGATCCAGATGCAATTCAAAAACGTTTCGGTATCTTTGGAGATTCAATGGTAATAGGTCTGATTTTAGGGGCGGCAATTGGAGCATTAGCGGGATATAATATCGGGAAAATTATTAAAATTGGCATGGACATGGCAGCCGTGATGATATTAATGCCGCGGATGGTTAAGATTTTGATGGAAGGGTTAATTCCCTTGTCAGAATGCGCACGGTCATGGTTAAGTAAACGCTTTGGTGATAGAGAAATCTATATTGGACTTGATGCAGCAGTATTACTAGGACATCCTTCAGTAATTGCAACTGCCCTTATCTTAACACCAATTACTGTATTATTAGCGGTTATTTTACCTGGTAATGCTGTTTTACCATTCGGTGATTTAGCTACTATTCCTTTTGTTATTGCCTTTGTCGTTGGTGCAGCAAGAGGAAACATTGTACACTCTTTGATCGTCGGAACGGTTATGATAGCGCTTTCTCTTTACATGGCAACAGATATTGCACCAGTATTTACAGAAATGGCGAAGGTAGCCAAAATTAATTTGCCTGAAGGATCAGCGATGGTATCAAGTATTGACCAAGGTGGTAACTTAATCAATTGGATTATCTGGAAAATTTTTTCTGTATTCAAATGAACCTGGTATGGTGTCAATGGGGAAAGGTTTAGTTATTTTTATGGGTTGCTAGGTATAGTCAAGTTTTCCTGACACCTTTGCTTATGAGACATCAGTCTGATTCTCATTAGTATATTGGGGGCATTTGTTATGAAATCATTGGTAAAAACGGAATTTGGCTTTGGGCATTTTGTAGTTCAAGATAAATCTGAACCATCGCCTGGAAAAGATCAAATCAAAATTGAAGTAAAATATGCAGGTATTTGTGGTTCGGATATTCATGCGTATGAAGGTCATTACAAGGTAGGTGTCCCTGTAACATTAGGCCACGAGTTTTCTGGTGTCGTAGCAGAGGTTGGCGAAGGTGTAACTGATTTTAAAGTGGGTGACCGTGTAACTTCCGAAACAACTTTTTATATTTGTGGGAATTGTCGATATTGTAACTCCAAAGACTACAACCTTTGTAGTCTTCGTAGAGGGTTAGGTACACACCAAGATGGAGCTTTTGCGAAATATTTAATTGCCCGTAAAGAAAGTGTTCATCACCTTCCGGCAAATGTAGATTTTCGATCAGCGGCTTTGACGGAACCATTAGCATGTACACACCATGCGATAGATAAGACCGAAATAAATGAAGGTGATATTGTCGTAGTCATTGGCCCAGGACCTATAGGGCTACTAGCTGCCCAAGTTGCTAAAGCACGTGGTGGTAAAGTAATTATTACCGGACTTACAAATGATAAAGTTCGTTTAGATAAAGCAAGAGAACTGGGAATTGATTATGTTATGAATACACAAGAAGAAGATATAAAAGATCTTATTAATAAATTAACCGATGGTTACGGTTGTAATGTAGTAATAGAATGTTCTGGTGCAGTTCCAGCTGCTAAACAAGGGCTTGATCTATTGCAAAAACAAGGACAGTATGTGCAGGTTGGACTTTTCACCCAACCCGATATTCAATTTGATCTTGAAAAAATCATTCAAAAAGAAATCCGAGTTGTGGGAAGCAGAAGTCAAAAACCTGCTGACTGGGAACCATCTCTTGCTTTAATG
This sequence comes from Thermoactinomyces sp. CICC 10523, assembly GCF_016055105.1. NCBI lineage: Bacteria > Bacillati > Bacillota > Bacilli > Caryophanales > Thermoactinomycetaceae > Thermoactinomyces > Thermoactinomyces sp. CICC 10523. The sequence goes on along the minus strand of NZ_JAECVX010000019.1, from coordinate 1,635 downwards.
AACGAGGGGAAAGTAAATGCGAAAGCACTAGTAACACATGAATTTAATATTACTCAATGGGACGAAGCCTATCATGCAATTAAAAGTGGTGAAGCGATTAAAGTATTGTTGACACCAGTAGAGGACTAAAAACAGATTTAATCAGTAAAGCAGGTGAGAACCAATTTGGTGCAAGTGGTGCAGTAGTGATTTTTAATAGTCAAGTATCAAATGCTTACTGAAAATCGTTGATAAAAAAGGATAGGTGCTGATAGTGAGGGCATTAAAGTTATATGGAAAGCAAGATCTGCGTTTTGAAAATAATGTACCCATGCCAGTCATTGAAAACGCTGACGACGTGATTATTAAAGTAAAGTCTGTAGGGATTTGCGGTTCGGATATATCAAGATATAAAAAACTTGGACCTTATGTAACGGGCATGACATTTGGTCATGAATTCGCTGGAGAAGTAACAGAAGTGGGTTCAGATGTAAAAAGAATTAAAGTTGGAGATCGAGTTGCTGGTTGTCCTACCTTTGTATGTGGAGAATGCGAAGGCTGCCGCAGAGGAGAACCTGCTCAATGCGAAAAGCTTCATGTAATAGGAGCTTATCGTCCCGGTGCTTATGCCGAATATACAAAATTGCCTGAAAGTCATATTATACCACTACCAGACAATGTAGAGTATGATACTGCTGCATTAGTAGAACCATCTGCTGTAGTAGCTCATGGATTCTATCATGCTAGCATTCAACCAGGAGTAGAAGTAGCCATTATGGGTGTTGGAAGTATTGGATTGTTAGCTGTACAATGGGCTAAAATTTTTGGGGCAAAAAAAGTCCATGCCATTGATATTGACAATAAGAAACTACAAATCGCTAAAGAACTTGGTGCAGATGTAATGATCAATTCATTAGAAAAACCAGCATATGAACAAATTATGGACTATACTAATGGTCGTGGTGTTGATTTAGCTGTTGAATCAGCAGGCTCTCCCATTACTTCGGCACAGGTATTTGCATTGCCTCGAAAAGGGGGAGAAGTTGTATTCATGGGGATTCCATATGCGAATATTCATATTGAACGATTCTTTTTTGAAAGAATTGTTCGAAATGAATTAAAAGTCTATGGATCATGGAATTCCATTTCAGCTCCTTTCCCTGGTAAAGAGTGGGCATCAACCGTACGTTATATGAGTACAGGACAAATCAAAGTTACTAATATGATCTCTCATCGTTTATCTTTACGAGAAGGACCGGAAGTATTCCGAAAAATAATCAATCGAGAAATAGATTCGGTGAAAATTATTTTCCATCCAGAAGAAAAATGAGAAACAAGTCAATTAAATAACGAAACAGTAGCAGACGAAAAATAAATTAAATATTTTTATAAAATTGAATATTTAATCAGGAGGGTAATCCTGGAAAGGAAACAGACATGACCGTAATTTAGAAAAAATCTAACTAGAGGTAAATGAAGTGAGCAAACTAATGAACTACTGCCAGTTTGAACATACTTGAGCCATCTATGAAATTATGGCCTCGATAATCAATTGGAGTGTCAACGCCGGGATTAAATTGACCCACTTCAGCCGGTTTAAAATTGACCCACCCCGGTGCCTCATTTAGCCTTTGAAGGTTCCCCGTAAACTCCACT
>NZ_JAECVX010000018.1:0-34178 GCF_016055105.1 Thermoactinomyces sp. CICC 10523 | reverse complement strand
GGAAACCGTATGGCTCCAGGAATACACCACCTTCCTGGAAGCCAAAAAAGACATCGACCGCTACATCCGGTTCTACAATGCAGAACGGCCACACTCTGCATTGGGGTACCTGTCTCCAAAGGAGTTCCGTCAACGTTTTACCTCAAATGCGGCTTAAAATGTCTGGACTTTTGGGGTTCATTAAGTTTTAATTTACTTCTTCTTGAGCCAAATGTGTGTTTTAGAGTAAAATGTTCAATCTTGTTCCCTCATTGGACTGAGGGTAAGTCTATTCTTCTTTAACCAAGTCATAAGCATCCCCATAGTTAGTTCTATGCCAGTTGCAACAATGCCGCCGCAGGAAAAATTTCACGTACGAATCCCAAAACCAGCAAGGGGATAAGTACCACACCAGTGATCAAGCCGGTAATATAAGCCGTATTCCAGTGCTATCCTTCATAAAGGAGTCCCGCAGTTTTTTTCACGGATTTACCACGCTAATACATACAAAAAGCAAAAATCTCATTTTTAACAATAAATGTTAAAAATTAGTTAGTGATTTGTTCAAAACCAAATAGCTGAAAAAACTCCTTTCGATATCCTTCTAAATCAGTGATGCTTCTTATATTTCCGTATTTACCTGATCCCATATTTGTTTAACAGATTCCTGTACATCGGTTCGCGTCATCCAAACGTATACGACCTTTATGATCCAACTCTACCGGATATCCAGTGTAAGCTTTTCCCTAAAGAGTCTATCTATGTGTTCAATACAGCTTTCATGTAAGCCTTTCTCTTTCATTACTTTATAAAGGATAGATATATAAAGCGGAACTACAGGAATAGCAGAACTGGATTGAGTAACCACGGCTTTATTGACAAAAACAAAAACTTGCCCACTGATATCTTCTAAATCTTTTCTAAGTTCGTTCGCGGTTTGTTCAAGATGATCTTTTGCTTTCCCGATCGTCCCATCCCGATAGATAGGATGAATTAGTTCAGGGCCAATGTATGAAAAAGCAACAGTAATAGCTCCTTTAGCCAGTACATTTGCTTTTTTTAATGCCAAAATCCACGCTTCCAATCTTCTCCTCCCATTACTTTTACCGTTTGATCGATTTCTTGTTCTGTGGCAGGCTCAACCATTACCTTTGATACTTCTCCGGTATGAAAATCTACTGTTTTAGAGTAGAACGCCTCCCCAATAGGTTTTAAAACCGATTGAAAAACTTCCCCTGTTTCAGGATCGATACGCCTTGAAGCTGCCAGGCTGTAAATAACCAGATCCACTTTCTGTTTGATCAATTCAATCACTTGATCTTTTACTTCATTTGAAAACGCATCTCCATGGACACTTTTGGCATAATAACCCGCTTTCGTTGCAGCCTGCTCAAAGGCTACTGTATTGTACCAACCAATAGAAGCAGTCCGTTTGCCTTTACTGGCTTTTCCGGAAAATACACCTATGGTATCTGCCCCTGCACCAAAAGTCGAAACGATACGAGATGCTAACCCAAATCCTTTAGATGTTCCAATCACTAACACTTTCTTTGGCCCATGAATGCGAGGTTTAGCTTGAATGTACTCGATTTGTTTCTTTACTTGTTGGACACATCATTCTGGATGAGCCTCGAAATCTTGGTTGTATCGTCATTTGTTTAACCTCTCTTATCATTGCATGGATGAATACTATCCAGATAAGATTTGAAAATGGATCAGTCCCCTATAGGAAAACAACACCCGGACGAATCGCCCGGGTTTTTGTTTCAATCACAAGCTATTTTCAAAAGAAAAAACGGCCCATTTTAGATCAAACGATCCTGATTAATTCATTTAAATTATAAATAATATGGTCCGGTTGCTGACCCATACGATCAAACACCACTTTTTTCCGGTTGACCCATGCTGTTTGGAACCCAAAGCTGGATGCGCCTGTAATGTCCCATGTATTCGATGAAAGGAATAAAATGTCTTCGCGTTCGCATTGTAACCGGTCAAGAGCATACGCATAAGCCGCTGGCGAAGGTTTATACTGTTTCACACCATCTACACTCATCAGTTCGCTAAAATAGGGATTGAGATGATGATATTCAACTAATGGTTGGATCATGTTCAGTGTTCCATTAGTCAAAATGGCCAGCTGATAGCGGTTTGCTAACTTTTTGAGTGCGTTCGGTACCTCTTCATAGGGAGACAGGGTTAAATAGGATCTTAGTAATTCCTTCTCCTGATTCTCCGCGAGCGCCACTCCTAATTGCTCGCACGCAAATCGAAGACTATTTTTTGTAATTTCATCGAATGGTCTGTAACGGCCGATAATATGTTGGATGAACGCATACTCCAGTTGCTTTGTTCGCCAAAGCTCGCTGATTTGTTGACCGCGAGTCGGAAACAGTTCCTCACATTTTTGTATGACAGAATGAACGTCGAACAATGTTCCATATGCATCAAAAACAATGACCTTCACGTTTTTTTTACCCATTGAAAGCACTCCTGTTCGTTAAGCTTTAACCCAATTTGGAACCATTTCCACGCCCGCTGCTTTAAGTGTGGTGTAAACCGGGCAACGCAAATCGGTTTTTTCCTGTAGTTCTTTGATTCGTTCTTCAGGTTCGCTTGTTTTTACTTTGGCATGAATCGTTACTCTTTCAAAGTATGGGCGAACATTCGGATCTCCCACTAGCCCAGCTGGGTCAAATTCACCACGGATATCAAATTCGATGCCTTGCAGATCAAAGTTCATTTCTTTGGCAACCATATTTGCAATCACATTCTCGCATCCGGCCAGTGCACTTAACAGGGTGCCAAGCGGATTCGGCCCGGTATCTTGGCCACCCATCACAGGAGGTTCGTCTATAATAATCTCATGATTTTTTGAACGTGCTTTTGTTTGCATGCCTTGAGAAACAGCAGTAATTCTTTCGATATTTTTAGGCATAGTAATTCCTCCTAGCTATCCCAACCTGTATAACAATCAATCTGTACCTACCGGTTGGTACAGAACATAGTGGCTCCAACCAATCCGTACCATCCAAGCCAAAGCCGGTAAGCCCGCCGTCGTCTTGGCGGCCTGTGATACTCTATCTACCTTTTAACCCTTTGCCCATTCCTTTAAGAAAATGAATGCTAAAACTGATGGCACGATTGATGTCCGGATCACTCAACACTTTAACAAGATCAAAGATCCCGACTTTTTTATTCTTTTGTAAATGTTCCCCTGCTTCTTCCATACCGGAAGCAACGCTTTTTAATAATTTTTGGGTAAGTTCAGGGTCTATTTCCGCTAAGGTTCCAGCTGCTCCCATAAGATTATTGATTATGTTAATTACCGGCTTTCGTGTCAATTGACTGACCGTGATTTTCGCAATTTCTTCTTTTGCTTTCAGTATGGCTTGTACTGCTTCGAGAATTCCGCTGTCATGTAATTCCCGAACAAGTTCTAAAGTCTTCTTGAGCGCAGTCTCATTTTCCGCTAGATCAGCTTTCAGCTGGTTTAGCGATTGCTGTTTTTTTTCTTCTTCCGAGAGAACGCGTTTTTTGATAACCGAAATGGGATTAGCCATGATTCCCACCTCCTTACGCTTTATCCACTAAGGATACATAATCAGGACGTTTCCATTTTCGTTCCACTTCAACCCCATTTTGTGGATGACGTTTTTTATATCTTGGGTTGGTAAGAGGGAGCGGAATAGATCCTTCGACATCTAACACTTGCATGCGTACACGGGTCTGTTTATACGCCGGTGTATGGGTACGATGATCCGTCGCAGAACCAGTGAGAAGGTTAATTGCACTTTCATAACTGACCGAGTGCATCGGAAGATATAATTCTTTTCCTTTGACCCGATCAGTTACTAGAACGCGTGCTTTAATCGCCCCAAATGGAGATTCCAAACGGACCAAGGATCCATCTTTCACTTTTCGTTCTTTTGCCAACTCAGGCGAAACCTCGACGAATACGCCCGGCATCTTTGATTGAATTCCCTTGGATTTGTTAGTCAGGTTTCCTTCATGGAAGTGTTCCAATAAACGCCCGTTGTTAATTAATAAATCGTATTCTTCAGGGACTTCATAAGGAGGAATCCAATCCGATAGAGCGAAACGGGCTTTTCCATCCGGAAAATTAAAACGTTCGGTATAGAGAAGCGGAGTATCCGCTCCGTCATCACTTCCCCAACATAAGCTATTCCATCCTTCCAAGCGGTCATATGTCGCTTGAGAATAGAGCGGAACAAGGCTAACCATTTCATCCATGATTTCTTTTGGGCTTGCATAGTTCCAATCCGCACCCAATCGTTTCGCAATCTCCTGGATAATCCACCAGTCCGGTTTCGAATCCCCAAGTGGCTCTAATGCTTGATACAAGCGTTGAATACGACGTTCGGTATTGGTGAAGGTTCCTTCTTTCTCCAGGCTTGGCGAAGCAGGTAAGACCACATCGGCAAACTGAGCCGTTTTAGTCAAGAAGATGTCTTGGACAATCAAAAAGTCTAATTGACTTAGAAGATCATGCACATGGTTGGCATTAGAATCAACCAATGCCATATCTTCTCCCACGATATACATGGCTTTTAATTTGCCTTCCTCAATCGCACGAAGCATTTCAATATTATCCCATCCCGGTTTTTCCGAAATAGGTACACCGTATGCTTTTTCGAATTTTGCACGAGCCACCTCGTCGGTCACATGCTGGTATCCTGGCAACCATCCAGGCAAGGTCCCCATATCACAAGCACCTTGCACATTATTATGGCCGCGAAGCGGATAAGCTCCGGTACCTGGACGCCCATAGTTACCTGTCAGAAGAAGGAGGTTCGAAATGGCTGCAGATGTATCACTTCCACCCGTGTTTTGGGTCACGCCCATTCCCCAAAGAATGCAAGTTCCATCCGTTTCATGAATCATGGTGGCAATTTGAATTAATTTTTCTTTTGAAACACCTGTTACCTCTTCGGCATATTCCAATGTGTATTTTTCAAGGACTTTCTTGAACTCTTCGAAGTAGTGGACCCGTTGTTTAATAAATTGTTCATCATGCCAGCCTTGATCAATGATGTATTTGGCTACCGCATAGAGCCATACCTGATCTGTCCCTTGTTTCGGACTGATAAACAGATCGGAACGTTCTGCCAGTTCATGTTTGCGTAGGTCAGCAACGATCAATTTTTGACCATGCAACTTATGCGCACGTTTGATGCGTGTAGCCAAAACAGGATGACCTTCGGTAGGGTTTGCCCCAACGATAATCACAAGACCAGCTGAAGCGATATCCTTAATGGTTCCTGAATCCCCACCCATTCCAACTGTACGAAGTAAACCGTCAGTGGCAGGGGATTGACAGTAACGGGAACAGTTATCCACGTTATTGGTTTGGAACACCTGCCGAGCCAATTTTTGCATTAAATAGTTTTCCTCATTGGTAATCTTAGAGGAGGAAATGAATCCAATCGCATTTCCACTATAGGTTTCTTTAATAGAACCTAATTTACTTGCAATCAACTTTAATGCTTCTTCCCAAGTTGATTCCACAAATGCATCGCCTTTGCGAATTAAAGGTTTTGTTAAGCGTTCTTCGCTATTGGCGAAATCCCATCCGAATTTTCCTTTGACACAAGTCGAAATTCCATTTACCGGCCCATCGGAGGTGGGTTGAATTTTTAAGATTTTACGCCCTTTGGTCCATACTTCAAAAGAGCAACCTACGCCGCAGAACGTACAAACGGTTTTCGTTTTCTTGATTCGTGTCTCGCGCATCGCGGCTTCCATTTCCGAAATCGCAAAAATACTGCTATACCCGGGTTCGACTTTTTTAACCAAGTCAATCATGGGATTTAACAGATCTTTGTCGATTCCGGTCATAAATCCGGCTTCGCCCAGCATGGATTTTTCCATTAACGCATTACATGGACAAACCGTCACACATTGTCCGCAACTTACGCAGGAAGAATCGTTGATTGCCACTCCATCATCCCAAATAACACGTGGACGATCTGCCTCCCAATCAATGGACAGGGTCTCGTTGACCTGAAGGTTTTGACACACTTCCACACATTGACCACACGCAATACATTGATTGGGATCGTAACGGTAAAATGGGTGTGACATATCCACTTCATCTGGACCGGCCTTAGGTTTATACGGATATTTTTGGTGTTCGATTCCCATCAACATCGCTGTATTGTGCAACTTGCAATTTCCATTGTTATTATCGCACACGGTGCAGTAGAGAAGGTGATTTTCCAAAAGTCTGTCCATCGCTTCAGTTTGTGCTGCCTTGGCGCGTTCGGAAGATAATTGAATATTCATTCCGGGAGCTACTTTGGTTGAACAGGATCTTACCAACTTCCCATCCACTTCCACGATACAGGTATCGCACGTTTGAATGGGGTCTACTTCAGGTACATAACATACTTGCGGATGCGGGATACCGTTTTGATTGATCACCTCAAGAATGGTTGAACCCGCTTTGACTTCGTATTTTTTTCCGTCTATGGTAATCGGAATGAAGTTATTACTCATGGTTGATACTCCTTTTTTAAAATAAAAAACTCCACCACGAACAGACGCATGCCCTATTCGGCATCCATATGTTCATGGTGGAGTAGTAAATAAGCATATTTATACTTATTTACCAATCCGCCAGCCTCAAAATTAGAGACATTAACGGCAAGCAGAACTCAATACTTGCGCGTTACTGCCTTGAAATATTTACAGAATGATTATAACTCTGTATCGAAAATCATTTCAATATTGCGGAATGGTGAACTACATCGCCATTGAAATGGCGAGCTTCTCGCTTCATCGAGGCGACTCACGCCGTTCTCTCCACAAAGGCACGTCCCATGCCTGTTTCTGTTTAGTTTTACGTGTTTTCGCACTTCATGATTGGATTATACAAAAAATTGTTGCTCTAAGAGCATCCCCGCAAGGGGTATACCGAGCAACGCTCGCTTTTATCTACCCCATTGAAATGGGGAGGAATCTCGCTCACTCGCTCACAATCCTAAATTCCCAGTTTTAATTCTTTAGTATAATGATTTTGTGCAATAAAATAAAGATCCAAATTCAGTTTAGGAGAATGATGGAGATGAAGAAAGAAGGAGCGTTCAATGAAATCATTCGAAAAGTACGGAAGGATTTATTTGGAAAAGGTCCCGAACGAATCCAAACCACGTTTGTTAATAATATGGCCATTACGATCCTACACGGGAATTTAACACCAACAGAAAAATTTATTGCACGTACGACCGAGGGCAAAGAAATGGTTCATACGGCTCGAACTAAAATGATTCAAGAAGTATATACCACCAATTTCCATAAAGAATTGGAGAAATTGATTGGTTCGAAGCTTATTTATCTCTTTTCAGATATTAAAGTGGAAGAAGACATAGCGGTTTCCGTTTTTATTTTTGAAAATAAAATTCATAGTTGAGAGTTTGGGAAATCCAGACGTGGGAACTACCATCGCGACTAAAATGGGAAATGGCGGTTTTGCAGAAACGGAAATCACGAAAGGAATCTGCGGCTAAAAAAACAATGGAAAAGGCCAGATGAATAGCAAATGGAACTAAAAAAACGGCAATAGCGGGGAACCTCGGGGTAGGAATGGCCAGTTTTTCACCAAAAACAAGCCAAGCCCCTTTTCCGGAAATTTTCGGGAAAGGGGCTTGGTTCATTCGGTTCATCTCTCAGGCTCTTCGATTCTCCTCAATGCCCGTTCATATTCCTTCGGCGTATTCACGTTCATCGCAAACTGGAGTGAAAGTCCTTGCCTTGCAAAAAAAGTTTCGTCTACGTATCGGCAACGGATCGCTTCCAAGAAGCCATTTACCTGGCGCACTCCTTTTTTAAGCAGTTCGCGAATGATTTCCGCGCTGGTCTTGTCATATACGGCATGAAGTGGTTGCCGTTTCCCTTCCACAACGGGAACAACTGCCTCAACTGATTGGCTTGTCCGGCACTCCACCAAACGCTGTGCGACTCGCCCGCAAATGAAAGGCATATCACATCCGACCACCCAAACATCGGGATAAGAGGCCTTTGAAAAAGCCGATGCCATACCACCGAGCGGTCCCATACCCGGCCAGTCATCCGAGATAATCCGAATTCCCTCTTTTGCATAAGGAACAAATCGCCCAGGCTGATTTGTCACCACCCAAATCTCCTCACAAACCTGTTTCATTTCCTGCAATTGTCGCTTTAAGAGAGGCTCCCCGCCAAACGGCAACAACGCTTTCACCTGTCCATTCATCCGTCGGTTTTGCCCGCCTGCCAAAATGACCCCTGTCAACAAAACTGCTTCACCCCCTAACTGCTTTCCCCGTTTTCCCCCGGCCAATCCTGCAACAAAATATCAAGCATATGACAATCTTACAATGGACTATTTTTTCCACCCCTAGAAGCATTGTGAAAAAGTTTTAGAAACAAACAACCAAAGACGAATTTTACAAATATTGATAGAACCTATTTCAATTACAGGATGGTATAAAGGTTATTCATCGGGGCATAGTGTTCTCTTTGCTTCAGGCTCCTTTGTAGCAAAGGTCGCTACAGAGAAGCACCACGTCCCTTTAGCTGAGTTTTGAAATAACTTTAGCCAAATATTGTATAGGGATGGAAAGATTTTTGAAAGTAAGTGGCCTTTTGCCGCCAGCGATGTACATGGCCATCGAATCGGCCAAGATCCGCACTCCCTTTTGTGGGTCGTTTGTTCCGCGGCACAACGGTCTTTACAATGAGCTCTTAACCACTTCTTTGTCAACCATTAAAACAACATCGCCACTAATAAATTGATTTTATTTTCATTTATGGGTTAATGTATAAATGGTGTCTTTTAAAAGATTTATTCCAGTCCCATTTTATAAAAAGGCCCCGGGGCTGTCATGCCCCACAAAATAAAAAAACCGCTACGTCCAAGAGGTGATTAAACATAAAACGGCAAGGCCAAGGCCGTTTTATGGATCAGCTCTTTTTGTTTTTCGAGTATGAAAGAACCATTTTCTTTTTTGGAGGGAAATCATGCTAACACACTTCAATGAACAACAGCGCGCCAAAATGGTCGATGTCTCTGAAAAAGAACCGACCCGACGCATCGCGGTCGCCAAAAGCAGAGTCGTCATGAAACCGGATACTCTAAAAGCGATCGAACAAGGAAAAATGGCCAAAGGTGATGTTTTGGCCGTTGCACAAGTGGCGGGGATCATGGCTGCCAAAAAAACCGCCCAGTTGATCCCGATGTGCCATCCCATTTTCACCACAGGGGTAGACCTGCACTTTTCCACCGTCAGTAATGATACAATCGAAATTACAGCGACGGTCAAAACGGTCGGCGTCACCGGAGTCGAAATGGAAGCTTTGACAGCGGCGAGTTTCGCAGCATTGACCATCTACGACATGTGTAAAGCCATCGACCCTAACATGATCATCGGGCCAACATATTTGGCAGAAAAAAGCGGAGGCAAAAGCGGCCATTTTCGTTTTGACGGACAGAAGGAGGACAAAGGATGCATGTGAAAGTGGGAATTGTCACAGTCAGTGATCGTTCTGCCAAAGGTGAACAAGAAGATGCCAGTGGGGAGTTGCTCAAAAGATTGTGCCCAAAATGGGATATCGTCGCATATCGAATCATCCCCGACGAACAGGACCAAATTGAAGAAACGCTCAAAACGCTGGCCGACAAAACAGGGTGCCACCTGATCCTCACCACGGGCGGAACCGGTTTTGCCCCGCGTGATGTCACCCCCGAAGCCACGAAATCCGTTATTGACAAAGAAGCTCCCGGGCTATGTGAAGCGATGCGCGCGGCCACGCTCAAGTTTACGAAATATGCTATCTTGTCCCGCGCGGTTGCCGGCATCCGCAATCAAACATTGATTATCAATCTTCCCGGGAGTCCCAAAGGAGTGGAACAATGTTTTGCGGTGATTGAAGATATTTTGCCCCACGCTTTGGCGCTAATTTCCGAAGATCCACAGCACTGAAACGAAACGGGAGGGAAATCCATGAGTTTTCAACGAGAAATCATCAAAGTGGCAGAGGCTCGAAAGCGGATCATGCCACACATTCGCGTCAAAAACACCGAAAGGGTCCCACTGTTTAAAAGTCACGGGCGCCATTTGGCCGAAGAAATTCGCGCGAATACCCATCTACCCCCTTTCCGTCGCTCTGGTATGGACGGTTATGCCGTTCAAACCTCCTCAACCAAAGGAGCCAGTAAAGAAAAACCTGTTTGGCTTGAAGTGCTGGAATCCATCCCTTGTGGTCATGTTCCCAAACATGAGACGCGTCCGGGTACGGCCTCCCGTATTATGACTGGCGCCGCCGTTCCAGACGGTGCAGATGCTGTTGTCATGTTGGAAATGACACAAACCATTGACAAAGAGGGAAAAACCTATGTCGGTGTGCAAAGAGAAGTCAGTCCCGGCAGCAACATTGCCTCTATCGGAGAAGAAGTAACCCAAGGCACTCTGCTGTTGGAAAAAGGAAGAAAAATCGGCGCAGGTGAAGTGGCACTCCTCGCCACATTTGGTCACGCGGAGGTAGAGGTCTTCAAGCAGCCCACTGTAGCCATATTCGCCACAGGGTCTGAATTGCTCGATGTGTCGGCCCCGTTAGAGCCGGGTAAAATCCGTAACAGCAACGGTTTCATGCTGTACAGCCAAGTGATGGATGCCGGCGCGCTCCCCCATCTTAAGGGAATTTTGCCGGATGATGCGGAAAAGGCGCGTACTGCCATTTTACAGGCGATGGAAGTGTATGATCTGGTCATTACGACTGGTGGCGTATCCGTTGGCGATTATGACATTCTGGTCGATTTCTTTTCACGTTGGGACGGACAAATGCTTTTTAACAAATTGGCGATGCGTCCCGGGAGCCCCACCACCGTTGGTGTTTTCAAAAACAAATTCCTGTTTTCCCTGTCCGGAAACCCCGGGGCTTGCTTTGTCGGATTTGAATTGTTCGTCCGTCCGGTTTTGTTAGGAATGATGGGCAAAACCCCTCCCGATCTGTCTGTCTTTACCGCTATCATGGCAGAAAACTTTCACAAACCTTCACCCTTTGAACGATTTGTCCGCGGTATCTATTCAATCAAAGAAGGCAAAGTGTTCGTCCGGCCCGCCGGAATGGAGAAGTCCAGCATCACTTTAACGATCCGGGATGCCAACTGCCTCATCATCGTGCCTTCCGGAGGCCGTGGGGTACAAAAAGGGGATTTGGTTCGGGCGATCATGTTGAAAAAATGGGAGTGATGATGTGCGCCCAAAAGTTTTGCAAATCGTCGGCTACAAAAATTCAGGTAAAACCGCACTCGTTTGCCGTTTAATCTCAGAACTCTCCCGGTTCGACCTTCGCGTCGGAACCATCAAACATGACGGCGCGCATGATTTCACGCTCGATCACCCCGGAACGGACACATGGAAACACAGCCAAGCGGGCGCGCATACCATTGCCATTACCTCCCGGCAAAAAACCGCTTGGATTCGCCGACAACCCACTACGCTCGAGATGCTGATCGCCGCCATGTCAGACATGGATATCGTTTTGGTGGAAGGGTTTAAACGGGAGCCATACCCTAAAGTCGTTTTACTCAAAAACGAAGCAGAGCTCGAGTTGATTCACCAGGTTTCAAACATCGTGGCGATTCTTTCCCGGTTTTCACCCCCGTCACTTCCCTATCCAGTTTGGACGACGCAACAGGTCGAAGGTTTGCTGGAATTTTTGCTTAAAACGATGGGAGTTGATCACAATGAAAAACTTTGCGGTGACTCATGAAAAAATTGAGCTCACCCCTTTAATCGATTGGGTCAAAGACCGAAATTGCGGAGCCATCAGCACGTTCATGGGAACGGTGCGCGAACTGACCGGAGAAAGAAGGACGCTCTATCTGGAGTACGAAGCGTATCATGAGATGGCCGAAAAACTTTTGCGACAACTCGGCAATGAAGTAACCGAAAAATTTGCCTGCACCAAGGTCGCGATTGTTCACCGGGTGGGACGGTTGGAAATCGGTGATGTTGCGGTCGCCATCGCCGTTTCCGCCCCGCACCGTGACGCCGCCTTCAAAGGTTGCCGTTATGCCATTGAAAAAATTAAAGCGACGGTTCCCATCTGGAAAAAAGAAGTTGGTGAAGACGGTTCATATTGGGTGGACCATCCAACCGCGCAAAAAGGGGGATCGGCATGAGCGGAAAACTCTGTATCCTCTGTTTTGCCAACATTGGCGAAAAGTTGGGGAGATGGGTGGAAGTTCCCACAGACGAGAGTTTGTCTGTCTCTGAACTGCGCCAGCTGTTGGTGGAACGTTATCCGGAATATAGCTACTTGATTCGAACCTGCATGATTGCGGTCAACCGCGAGTATGCAGGCGAAAATACACAGGTGCAGGCGGAAGATGAGGTGGCGCTGATCCCGTTTGTCAGCGGTGGCTAAACAACCCAAGCGAAAGGGGATTTTTTCAATGAAACCCATTTTGGATTCCCTAGGACGTCCCTTGCGGGATTTACGTATCTCCGTGACGGACCGTTGCAACTTCCGTTGCCGGTACTGCATGCCGGAAGAACTGTTCGGTCCCTATCATGCCTTTTTACCGGCTTCCCAGTTGCTCCGCTATGAGGAAATCGAGCGGCTGGTTCGTATTTTTGCCAGGTTGGGCGTGAACAAAGTCCGTATCACCGGGGGCGAACCTCTGCTAAGACGGGAGCTCTCGAAACTTATTCGCATGATCTCCTCCATCGACGCCATTGAAGACATTGCGCTGACCACTAATGGCATTTATTTGAAACGATATGCCTATGACCTGAAACAAGCCGGACTCAAGCGGGTCAACGTTAGTCTCGATACCCTTGATGACCGAACCTTTTCCTTGCTCAATTCGCGCAAATATAAAGTCAGTCAGGTCCTGGAAGGAATCGAAGCGGCGGCAAAAGCGGGACTCCAAGTGAAAATCAATATGGTCGTGATCAAAGGGATCAACGATCACGAGATCGTAAAAGTTGCCCGCCATTTCCGCGAACAAGGACATATAGTTCGCTTTATCGAATATATGGATGTCGGAAACAGCAATGACTGGGACCCGAAACAAGTCGTTTCCAAACAAGAGATTCTAAACCGCATTCAGGCCGAAATGCCGGTGGCCGAAGAAAAACTCCACACCTTGGGTGAAGTGGCCACCCGTTTTCACTATCAAGGATCCCAGGCGGAGTTCGGTATCATTCCTTCCATCACGGAACCGTTTTGTTCCACCTGTACCCGCTTGCGCCTGTCGTCGGACGGCTTTCTTTACACGTGCCTGTTCGCCACTGCCGGGCATAATCTTCGCGACTACCTTCGTTCAGCTGCTTCGGATGAAAAAATCGAAGCCTTCATCCGGAAAATCTGGCAAGAGCGCCAAGACCGTTACTCAGAGAAACGCTCACACCAACCTGCCGACAAACGCGCCAAAAAAATTGAAATGTCCTATATCGGCGGTTAAAAAAAAGCCGGACACACGGAACTGGTATTAACCCTGTCAAGTAGACTATGTAAATAAAGCCCGAGTATTTATGCGGCGATCGCTTCCCGGTATTCGACCGGGGAACGATCGCCAAGTCGCTTTTGGGAGCATTCATGGTTATAGAACGTAATTTACTGATCAATAGCTCGATACAACTCATCAAGGGTTTCCGGACATTGAAGGAGTAACATCTCCGACTTAAGATGGGAAAAGAACGATTCGATACAAGCATTATCTAGGCAGTTCCCTTTACGCGAATGGCTCCCAACCATTCCTAGTTGCTCGAGTTTCTTGCTATACTGCCGGGAAGTGTACTGGAAACCTTGATCTGAATGAATCAGGGTTTTCACCACTTCTCTGTTTTCACATGCTTTCTCCAATGTTTTCATGACCAATGACAGATCATTCCGTTTCGAGACGTGATAAGCGATGATTTCATTATTGTATAAATCCTGAATCGCAGATAGATATACGAAGCCACCGTTGATCGGCAGATAAGTAACATCCGTCACCCATTTCTTGTTCAGCGCTGCTGCGCTGAACTTTCGATTCAAACGGTTTGGAAATACAACAGACTGCTGCTTTCCAAAGAAACGCCTCTTTTTACGGATCACAGAACGGATTCCCAGCTCCTTCATTAGTCGATAAACGCGTTTGTGATTGACAAGGAAACCTTCCTTTCGGAGAGCAACTGTCATCCGTAAATAGCCGTAGTAGGGGTGAAGACGATGAATGGCCATGATATGATCTTTTAAGATGTGTTCCTGTTGAGCGTGGTGGCTGGCCCGCTCACGAGCCTTTCGCCACTTGTAGTAACCAGCTCGCGAGACCTCGGCGATCTCTAATAGACACGTCAATCTATATTTGCCGCGTAATGATTCAAGGATTTCGAAACGAGCCTTTTTTGTAACTACTCCTATCCGTGAAGATTGGGATACTGCTTTTTTAGGTACTCCACCTCTGCTTTCAGATAGGCCAATTCTTCCTCAATGCTTGCAAATTTGGTTTTTGGTCGACCGTTTCTCCGTGCTTTCTTGCACAAACTAATCTGACGTTTATCCCCCAGAGATTCTCCGTTCTTATACTTTTTAACCCATTGCTTGATTTGTGTGCTTGAGGGAACTCCCATCTGATCTGCGACAGATTGGTAACTAAGTTCTTCCTCCAGATAAAGTCGAACTGCCTTCAATTTGAATTCAAGTGTATAATTACGAAATTTTTGACCCTTAATAGCCATAAAAAATCCCCTCCGGTCGTCTGTGTGTCCATTTTACCAGATGGGCTTTTTTCACACAGTCAACCTTTAGGGGATAATACCAAACTCTTCTCCGATTGCCTCCGGCTTTTTGAATTTAGAACTTGGTTCAAAATGTCTTAACATACATACCCATACTCGTTTTCCCTGCTCTCTGATCCCAGGCGCTTCCGCTGACCCTGCGGCGGCAAAGGCCACTTGTTTTCAAAAACCTTTCCATCCTTCAAAACTCAGCTGAGGGGCGTGGTAATAATTCTGTTTTTCCACATATCTTGAATCCTTACATAGCTAAGTCTCTTGTAACTCGACCTTTGTTTCCTTATTTTACATAATATGCTATAATAATTTCTTACAGAACGAAAATGAACTCATCTCAACCAATGTCATCGTTTTCACGAAAGCGAGGGATCAATCGTGCTCATCTCCACCCGCCAACGGGTCATCAAATGCCAAGATTCCGTCGTTCACCATACGGAAGATGAGGTTGCCGTCGAGTACCCGCTTACTATCATGCTCAATGGGGAAGAATTTGCCACCATCGTTTGTAGTCCCTCCGACTTGGAGGAGCTGGTTCTTGGCTTTCTCGCCGCGGAAGGCGCAATCCGTTCCGCCGCGGAAGTAAAGTCTCTCGAGGTTGATCAAAAAAGAGGCTTTGCTTATGTGGAAACGGCAAATCCCCAAACGCTATCAAAAGAATATTATTCCAAACGATGGCTCGGTTCCTGTTGCGGCAAAAGCAGGCAATCCTTCTATTTTTATAATGACGCCAAAACAGCCAAAACCGTGACAAGCCAGGCAAAGATATCCATTTCCGAATGCTATCGCCTGATGGAAATGTTGCAGGAAAAATCATCCTCTTTCCGCCAGACCGGCGGTGTCCACAATGCCGCCCTGTGCGAACAGGGGAAAATTATCGCTCTTCGCACGGATATCGGCCGTCATAATACATTGGACAAGCTATATGGATTTTGGTTGCGCCATCCTTTTCCATTATCTGATAAACTGATTGCCTTCAGCGGACGCATCTCTTCTGAAGTCTTGCTCAAAGTCGCCAAAATGGGGGTCGGCATCCTCCTTTCCAAATCAGCTCCCACCGATCTGGCTCTTAACCTGGCGGACGAATTGGGAATCACGACGGTCGGCTTCATACGCCGTCAGCAAGGCAACATTTATACCCACCCAGAACGAATTTTGCCGACTTGATATGAGGCATGAATAGACCATACGATAATGATCAAAAAGCGGAAAAAAACCCTTTGGATGCACGTAAGCTGCGCATTCGAGAGTTCGGAGGTACAATGAAGCCCCAACTCTTCCCGTCGAAGGCGCACCTGCGGAAGCTCCATTATGAGTTCACCTCCATCAAGCGCTCATATACGTCGAGAGAGCGTACCTCCACCTCCGGAATCTACCATGCGCGGAGGCGAGGGACTGAAAGTCCTTGTGCATAAGTAAGACCAGCGTATTGGTTTGGGCAATGAACGACAGTTTGGATCGGGAAACCTTCTCGTGGCAAGCCGTTCGCTCTTTCCCAATCCAAATCTCGACTTTTCCATCCCGCCTCCCAAATGGTCGTCTCCCGACTGCTGTAGTCGATGCAAGGTGCTCCTTTTACCGCATTTTCCACGTCAGAACTTTCTTTTGTTAAACCTGAACCGACCAAGGTCGTATTACCCGTCGTTTTTTCATTGATGCCGCAAGGGAGTCGTGAACAAAATGGGCCCATCTACTTGCTTCACAATGTATTTTAAGAAGGCTAGGATTGCACTTTTTTCTTAGCTTGATGGGCATGTGGTATTACCCCTATAGGGGTTTTTACGCAAATCTCAGGTTGAACGAACATAGAAACATTTTCTTTAATTTTTATATTTCTTCACCCAAAAAAAGTCTGTTGACCTTCCTAGTTTGTCAACAGACTCAGACATGTGGCGACATTTTAATCCGTTTCCAACCCTTGCTTAAAATCATTCATGCATTGATCACAAAGACCGAGGAGAATTTCATCATTTTCTTCTTCACCCGGGAACTGTTCTTCTGCACCACACACTTCACAAATTTTCATGCTCACCCTCCACTTGAAACCCAGTATTAATTACAGCTTGTTTGAAATCATGCAATGAGGCCGATTTCTCGTTAAAAGAGAGAACGGCTTCCCCTCTTGAAAGGTCAATATCGACTTGGCGAACCCCCCACACATCCTGAAGACCTGCCAACACTTTTTCAAGATCTTCTTTGTTTTTCATTCCCTTGATCTTTATTGTTTCTTTTTTCATCGACAACCTCCTTTTGGTGAGTTTGGCCTGAATCATTTCTCAATGATTCGCCCACCCCCTGCAACAAAGCCATCATCGAAGCGATTGAAATCCGAACGTCTGGATCACGAATGTACTTGGCCAAATCCCATAAACTCGGTATTTTCCCATTCAAGTTTTTCTGTTTAGCTGATTCCAGGCCGCGGAAAAGTCCATTCAATAACCTTTGCAACTGTTCCGGTTGGATTTTACCAAGCAACTCCATCAGTGTGATGGCGTTTTTCAGGATATGGTGCATCTTGGGTTGATTAAGCTGTTCAACTACAATCAAACCCACTTCATGCCGTTGCTCAAGCAAGGCTTTAACCGCCGCTAAAATCCCCATCTCCTGCAGGTAACGGGCAATTTCCAACATGTCAATGATGGCTTCCCTGCTGTCAGCTAATGACTCAATGATCTTCATCAAAGCCTGAGACTGTAATTCCTCTGGTGTCGGTTCCACTGGTTTAATTTCACGAATTGGTTTTGCCATGGGACTGCCCCCCTTTGAACAGTTCGGCGATCGGCACAAAATCAGGTCGGTTCCACTTCTCCTCTACCCTTACGCCAATTTGGGGTTGTCTGTTCCCAAATCGATGGTTCACCTTGGGAAGGGGAGATTGTCCTTCTGCCTCAATAACCTCCAATTTTACTCCCATTTCCTTATAATTGGGTGTATGTGTATATTTGTCGAAATAACTACTCGTTAAACGGTTGACTGCTTTGTTTTCATCTCTCGTGTTCATGGTTAAATAGATCTCGTTCTTCGCTACATTATTTGTCACCAGCGCCCGGACTTCCACTTCCCCATAAGGCGACGTTAATCGGACGAGTGATCCATCCTTTATCCCTCGTTCTTTGGCTAACTCCGGGGAAATTTCAACCCATGGGTTTGGTACTTTGTGCGTGATTCCTTTTGAACGGTAGGTCATGTTTCCTTCATGAAAATGTTCAAGCAACCGTCCATTGTTTAAATGAACATTATATTCGGTTCCAGGTTCAAATGGTGAAGTCCAATCAACGGGATACAGCCGGGCCTTTCCGTCCGGAAATCCAAAGCGCTCCGTAAACAAAAGCGGCGTATCCGTTCCGTCTGGCCGTACGGGCCAAAGTTGACTGTTCCAACCTTCTAAGCGTTCGTAAGAAACACCCGCAAATATGGGAGCCAGACTTGCGGCTTCCTCCATAATTTCACTTGGGTGTTGATAGTTCCAACCGGCACCGAGTTTATTGGCGACCATCTGGATAATTTCCCAATCCGGTCTGGACTCGCCCAAAGGATCCAAAACACGGTACAGCCGTTGTATTCTCCGTTCAGTATTGGTGAAGGTCCCCTCTTTCTCTAAACTGGGGGATGCAGGTAAAACGACATCCGCATATTGGGCGGTTCGAGAAAAAAAGATATCCTGCACCACAAAAAATTCAAGCTTCTCAAAAGATGCCTCCACATGATTGGAGTTGGAATCAACAAGCGCCATATCTTCTCCAAACAAGTACATCGCCTTAATTTTTCCTTTATTTATCCCCTCTACCATCTGATGGTTATTGAAACCCGGTTTTTTGGGCAAAGTCACTCCCCATGCCTTTTCATAACGGGCTCTGACCTCATCATGTTCTACAGGTTCGTAACCGGGGAACCAAGCCGGCATTGTACCAAAGTCACAAGCTCCTTGCACATTATTATGGCCGCGCAGGGGATAAGCGCCCGTTCCCGGTCTACCGTAATTCCCCGTTACAAGGAGAAGGTTCGAAATCGCGGTACTCGTATCCGTTCCGCCCAGATGCTGAGTTACTCCCATCGCCCAACATATGCACATAGATTTGGCCTCATGGATCATTGTAGCCAGTTGGACAATTTCTTTTTGTGTGATTCCGGTTTTTTCTTCGGCGTAAGATAATGTGAATTTCTCGAGTGATTTTACGTATTTTTCAAATCCATTGACTCGTTGTTGGATGAAGGACTTATCATACCAATCCTGATCGATGATATATTTGGTAATCGCCGATAACAGGATCAAATCCGTACCGGGGTTGGGATGCAGATACAAATCGGCTCGTTCGGCTAATTCATGTTTTCTCAAATCAATAACAGCCAACTTTTTCCCATGAAGCTTATGGGCCCGTTTAATGCGCGTCGCCAAAACAGGATGGGATTCTGCAGCATTAGCCCCCACAATCAAGACCAAATCAGCTTTTTGTAGATCTTCAATCGTTCCGGTATCGCCCCCAATACCTACCGTCCTCATTAACCCCATCGTAGCCGGTGATTGACAATAACGGGAACAATTGTCCACATTATTTGTTCCAAAGACAGCCCGAGCCAGTTTTTGGAACAGGTAATTTTCTTCATTTGTGCACTTGGATGAGGCAATAAAACCGATCGAGTCTGCACCATATTTATCTTTAATTCCTTGCAATCTCGTCGCGACTAAGTTCAACGCCTCTTCCCACGTAGCTTCGACAAACGCATCTCCTTTACGAATCAAGGGCTTTGTCAGTCTATCTTCGCTATTGACGAAATCCCATCCGAATTTTCCTTTGACGCAGGTGGAAATGTTGTTTACGGGTGCATCCGCTTGAGGTTCAACTTTCAGAATTTGGCGGCCTTTTGTCCAAATCTCAAAGCTGCATCCCACCCCACAATAGGTACAAACCGTTTTAGTTTTCTTGATGCGCGATTTGCGCATGGACGCTTCGATCTCCGAAATAGCAAAGATTTCTTTATATCCCGGCTCCACTTCTTTTGTAATATCAATCATCGGTTCGAGTATATCCTTAGGAATTCCAGTAAGATAACCAGCTTCGCCCAGCATCGACTTTTCCATCAAAGCGTTGCAGGGACAAACAGTTACGCAATGGCCACACGACACGCACGAGGATTGGTCAATAGGTACATCATTATCCCAGATAACGCGAGGCACATCCCGATTCCAGTCAATGGTAAGTGTTTCATTTACTTGAAGATCCTGACAAGCTTCCACACAACGACCACATAAAATACATTGATCCGGTTCATAACGGTAAAAAGGATGGGAATTGTCAGGGGGGTAGGGCTTTGCTTCAAACTTATATTTCTGGTGCTCGATCTCCAATAATTCCGCTGTGTTATGTACGACACAATTACCGTTATTGTTGTCGCAAACGGTGCAATAAAGTTCGTGATTTTTCAAGATGCGACTCATTGCTTCATACTGTGCTTCCTTTACCCACTTAGAACAGGTATCCACTCTCATCCCTTCGGTCACGGGCGTCGTACAAGCCCGTACCAATTGCCCATTTACCTCTACATGACATGTATCGCACGTTTGAATAGAACCTAACGCCGGATGGTAACAAATACTTGGGATCGTATACTGTTGAGCGGTAGCCGCATCTAAAATAGTTTGGCCAGGCTCCGCTTGAAATTCCCGATCATTTATATAAAAGGTTACTGATTTTTTACTGTTTTGTTCGTTCATTAATTATAACCTCTTCTTTCCTTAAAAATTACTTATGTAAAATGTATAAATAATGATTTTTGGTATTAATTTCCCCCAGATCATTAAGAAGTATACTCTCAGTCCTTTACCCACGTTTCCCGAGAGACAATTGGCACATGATGATTTGTAAATACCAGCCATTTCTCTCTAGGGTTGCGGATTTGTTTCTTACACCCGCCGATCTTGATTTGATATATTGATTTAAGATAAAGTCCCCACAATAAATGGAGTTTTGAATCAAGCGTAGCTCATTTGCTACTTCTTTCTTACCCTTGGTTTAATGCTGGTGATCCGCTCCCACCCGTCCTTTGTGTACCAGTTGAAGATCTGCCGACGACCTAGGCTTCATCTTCATTGATTTGCAACCCGTCTACCTGGTCAAACGTTGCACTGAGGGCATTAATCCAGGCAGCCCTTTTCTCCACACAAAAAACCCCTGCCTTCTTTGTAAATGCGGCAGGGTCACATGCAGACTATATCTTTAATTCGCCCAATCTTACCAACTCCACTACGGCTTGGGACCGTCCTTTCACATTCAACTTTTGCATGACGTTACTGATGCGTACCTTTTGCAAACTTTGGGACAGCTTTTTGTCGACTGTTTTTCTAGTCTAGTCTGGATATAACCTTCTTTTCAGGGGTTCGAATCCCTACATCAGCACCAGAAGGGTTTGGACGAATTTTTGTCGGCAGGCTCTCGACAGTTTGTTACCTTACCACCGTGTCTAGGATACTACTGGTGGAACGTAGGCTTCATCGCAATGTGAAGCGGTTATTCAAGCGACTTTCACGTCACACAGATGGAGCATCGACCGATTTTGCCGCCATCTGCCTAGGGCGTGTCTGGTGAATATTCTAAGATTCCATTCTAAAATGAAAATTAACATAACATTTCGTAAGGGGACATCTATGATGAGACGGCGATACGAAATTACGGATGAAGCTTGGGAAAAGATTGCTCCATTGTTACCCTCAAACGGTAAGCGTGGATCTTGTATCAGCATCCAGCTGTCATGGAAGCAGCCGTTTTCGGCGTTCCCCATGACAAGTGGGGAGAGGTGGGCAAAACCTTCGTTGTACTGAAAGAGGGTTGCCGGGCGACTGAAGAGGAACTAATTGAATTTTGCCGTCAACATCTTGCCTCCTACAAATGCCCCCAGTCAGTGAAGTTTGTCGATAGCCTGCCAAAAAGTGCCGTTGGTAAAGTGGTTCGGCGGGTGCTGAGGGAGCCGTACTGGGAGGGCAAGGAACGGAAAATTTGATAAGAAACGAAGAGGAGGGAAAAGATGAACGCCTTTGATCGTTTGGCTGTCATAGGGTAGTACCAGCAAACATGCCATTACCCCAAAGTAGATTTTAAATTTAAATATTTTGATATTTATGAAAAATATGTGTTAAAAGCGTGAATTTTTTCTATTAACCTCTCTATGTCGTCATGTCAATGTTCCACCCATTCAGTCTAACTGATGTAGAAATAAAAAAAGGCTTAGTTCCTTTACATTGGAACCAGCCTTTTTTGTCTAATTCGGGTAAATTCAAATCAAACTAATCATTTCTTCTCTCTTGATCTTCTTGTCACTGCCTGCTGGATAGTTTGCAAGGAGATATTCTTTTAACCGTTCCACCCATTCTTCTTGGTATCCGTCCACTTTCCTTATTCTCTCCATGAACTCGCCCTGAGTAAATTCATCATTTATAGGTTCAAATTCTTGCGGGCATTTATGTTCCCTATTATCAAATATATATGCTTGTTTTATTGTAAAAAAAACTGCATAAAATACACACCAATAGACTAATTCCGCTTGTAAATCGCCTGGGAAAGGGTCATATTCAAGAGA
The DNA here is from genome assembly GCF_016055105.1 of Thermoactinomyces sp. CICC 10523. NCBI lineage: Bacteria > Bacillati > Bacillota > Bacilli > Caryophanales > Thermoactinomycetaceae > Thermoactinomyces > Thermoactinomyces sp. CICC 10523. The sequence goes on along the minus strand of NZ_JAECVX010000018.1, from coordinate 11,844 downwards.
AATAACGTAAAAGCCCTCATCTTCATCACCTAAACTCATATACATGTCAGATCCAGTATACTTCTTCTCTTCTACCCATTCCCAACACAAATCAATTGTTTCTCTTACTACAGGATAACAATCATAATTAGTTAATTTATCTAATATTTTTTCCGATAATGTTAAATAATAAGCAGCTTTCGCATCAGCAGTTACATGCTCATACCATTCCACAATCTATAACCTCCTATTTAATCAGGGTATTTATATTGTTTACCATTTTTCACCATAAAGAAATGTTTTTTCGTAATTTTTGCTCCCTCTTCTATCTCGCTTGATACAATTATTTCAAGATTTGGGTACCGCTTACTTAATTGATATAATATCCCTTTATTTGTATTAGGGTTTCTTCCGAGTCCTGACTTACATGCTGGACAGACACCATCTGAGTTTGATTGATGAATATATAGTTTTCCTTTTACATCTTGAGGATTTGGATATAAAGCATCAACTTTTTCAACAAATTTATTGATAACCATTTCTTCAGCATGTCTATCATATGGAGGGTTGAATGGTGCTTTAATCGGTCTATTTGGCATTTCCTCATCTAAAGGCTTTAATCCTGCTTCTGGTGGTGCTTCTTTTATAACTCTTGGAGATGCACCTTCAAATACTATACCTTCTAAACCTTTGACATCTGTTCTACCAACAGCTATCGTATCTATATCAGTACCTACTTTTTCTCTGAGATTTTTTAAATCATTTTCTAAAAGTCCTGTGTTAATGCATGGCGTCGCTACTGCAAAATAACCCCGTACCTGGTTAAGTGCAACGCAATTGGTCGTGCTTTTGAAGAGATTTTTTACAATCGGCGTTTTGGTGAGAAGTGGTTCCAGTGAAGATGCTGCCTTGTTGATGGCCGGTTCAGCGAAATGGACAAGGCTAACCATTCCTGCGCCAAAGATCCCAGAGAAGATCATGATTTTCCAGTTGATCTTTCGACCGTGCAGGAGGTCGTCGGCAACACTGGTTCCCGCTCCTTCAATTGAACCGATAAATCCGGATCGGGTGAAGATTTTTTGCAGCGGTCCGGGCAGTTTCCCGATCAGTTTGCTTCCTCCGCGGAGAAGCGGTCCAAGAAATCTGGATTCGGCCAGTCCTGTCAGCAGCTTCTGCCCAACTCCGGTGGCCAGGGCTCTTGAGGCTCCGCCGGCAATGCCCGCCCCGCACAGGCCAAGCAATCCGCCAATGGCCGCATCCAGGAAGGTGTTTTTATCGATTCTCCCGCCATTCAGGGCGACGCTGATCAAGAACGACGAGGCCGCACCAATTAATACGGAGGCTCCCAGCGGAGGGGCGACAAAACATAACACCACCCCGACTATCACCACAGCAGCCATGCGATGTACTCTTTATATTTTACGATCCAATTCCATGCGGCGGACAACCCATCTACGACAACTTTGGCGATTTTGTCACATACATTACAGATCCAGTCCCATGCTTCGGAACAAACTTCCTTTGTTTTATTCCAGGCACTGGAGACGGTTCCTTTGTCCAATTCCATGCTTTCGTAAGCCAATTTCCATCTCCATCCTCTTTTTCTTTTTGGGAAGTTGAGGTGACTGGCGCTTCCTTCGCTGGAGCCGGACCTGGTTGAACCTTTTCAAAATGGTCATTTATATGGGGAACGTTAAAGCTGCTCCCACTCGCAAAAGCTTGGTCACTCCCCAAAATGCCTATCCCAATAAATGCGAAAAGAAAAATGATGATGAAGAGTTGAAAAACTTTACTTACACGAAAAGAAAAGAATCTTCTCAAATTCCTCTCCCCATTCGTTTATGTATTTGTTTATAGCAATATATTATGTCAAGCGGGAATTGATGGAAAGAGGAATTCCTTGCTTATAGCAAAACATCCTAATTCTTTTATAAATGATAACCTTCCTTGTTTTCCTTATTACATATCTTCCCAATATAAAAACCCCCGGAACACCGAGGGGTGGTGGAGCATAGCGGGCTCGAACCGCTGACCTCTACACTCCCATTGACATAGAGATATTAGAGTTAATAAACGCAAATAACTCTAGTTATAGGCTTTTTACTTACCTTTGAACTTAAAAAGATACGCTTCCGGCACTTTAAACCAATACGATTTAGGATGTTAAGGTTGAATTTTGATTCAATCCATAGGCTTTCTTACGACCATTTCAACCCTTCTCAAACGAATAAGCTATGTCAATCCTCCCATCCGGAGAAATCACCACTTCATCCAACAACGTCTGAAACACCTGCAATAGATCCTCATTCTCCTCTTCTAGCACTTCAAACGCTTGCCGAATGTTTTCCACCTTTTTATGGGTGTATTCTTTTTGCCCCAGAATTAATATCTCTTCCTCCAGTTGGTGAATTTGTTCCTCTAGCTCGTTTCTTTTCTCCTCAAACTCTTGTTTCCTAATTAGTTGATCCAAATACAGGTCCACCAGGCTTTTCTTTTTCTCTTCCCACTGTTGCAATTGCTTTTGAATGGCTTTGAACTGGTTTTCCCTTTCCTGTTCCACTTCGCTCACAAAGTTGAAAGCAATGGATTTTCCTTTTCCTTTCAAGCATTGAATAACAAACTCCCTTACATCTTCGTACAAAATCGGCCAATGGTTCACACAGCCATGCGTTCCGGATCGACGGTAATTGGAACATTTCAAATAGCGGTATTTCCGCTTGGAGCCATCGGACGTACAACGACCATATTGGACCTGCATTCACTGCACTTGCAGATTCCCAGCAAATCATTCCATGGGGTAATGTTGACCTTCTCACCATTCCTTTCTTTTGGATTGGCTTTTTCCCAGATTTCCCGGGAGACGATCGGCATATGATGATTTTTAAATACCAGCCATTTTTCTCTGGGGTTGCGGATTTGTTTCTTACGCCCACCGATCTTTTATTGTCCTTTGCATACCAGTCGAAGATCTGCCGTACGACCTAAGCTATCTCTTCATTGATCTTCAAAAATCCGTCCACCCGGTCAAACGTTGTACTGAAATCTTTAATCCAGTCGGCCTTTTTCCCCACATAAAAACCCCTGCCTTCTTGCAAATGCGGCAGGGTCACATGCAGACTATATCTTTAATTCGCCCAATCTTACCAACTCCACTACGGCTTGGGATCGTCCTTTCACATTTAACTTTTGCATGACGTTACTGATGCGTACCTTTTGAAAACTTTGGGACGAGTCCCCGGCACACCGAGGGTTTATTTTGGTGAGTCATACTGTGACCTGATAAAAAAGGCACAGGCTTTTTCCGCAACTTCATCACTCCAAAGCGGTGCTATGGAGCCATGAAAGAAGGCTCGTAAACATAAATATCGATGTCAAGACTACCGAGATATTGCTCAATTAACTTTTTCACTTCATCCCAATTTAGTCCACCTAAACCACACCCAAGAGCGGAAACAGCAACTGATTGGATATCTTTCGTTTCGATAATTCGTATAAGATCCTGTAGGCCTTGTTCAATGTACTCTAATTTAGACTTTTGACGCCAATGCCTTTTTGTGGGGAAGTTCAAAATCCATTTCTCTTGTTCAAAAACTGGGTAAACAATACCTGGCTTTAGTTTGCCAGCTTTACATGCTTGAACATATTGATTGAAATTAGAAGGGTATGATTTCTTGAACTGTAATGCTAATCCCTTCCCCATCACTCCAACACAATTAACGGGGTTTACAAGTGCCTCTGCATCTGACTCCAGTATGTTCCCTTTCACATAACGAATCATAATATCTCCCCTACTATCAAAAATAACATCAAAGACTCGGTTTTACACCGAGCCTTTTACAACCTTTTCATTCCAAATTTTTTCAAATTCAGCTTTCGTTATTTCTTTTGGGAAAAAGATCTCATAAGGATCTTGAGCAATCTCATCAAGGGGAGGTACCGGTACTTCTCCCAAACCAGTAGGGCCTACCTCAACATCATCGTAAGCATATCCAATGCTACCATCCTTAAATATCTCAATTTTCCTGACTTCATATCGCTCTTCGTCTAATTCGGAATATATTCTAACGGGTAAATCGTCATAGGTATGAATATGATCAACCATAATATATGTTCTTATTCCCTCTCTCATCATTTTGTAATATCCTCCGCCTCCTTTGACAATCTCTCAATGTATTTTTCCATAACTTTTCCGTAACTAACAATTCTATTCGATATATCTAGCGGAACTACATTCGGTATAACAAATACATTTTCTCGACCTTTTACTACTTTTAGACCTGTCACGTCGATTTCTATATAATGATCAAACTTTCTTCCTTGCCATGGTATCCTGATAAAAGCAGCAGATAATTGTCCAGGTCTTTTAGTACCAGGCTTAATATCAGATAAATATTGACCATCTCCGTATCTGGCGTCTTTAGGATTATTTGCTTTTAAGGATGGGTTCAACTTTTTAGATGATAATATTCCTTTGAGCCCTTCCTCATTAGTATAATGGTACAATGTTTTTATTTCATTTGCTTCTCCTTGATTTCCGGCTTGATTAGCCGCAGTTGTTTTACTTTCTTCTTTAACTATACTACCATTAATCTTACTACCCGCATTCCCTGTCCCACTACCACCGCCTGCATCCGGAGAATATAAGCAACTAACATCAGGGAACCGTACAGAAGCAAAATAACCCTGTGTCGGCTGCTGGTAAGAAACGCACTTTTCTAGCCGATTCGCTTTCGCCAGAATAGGTTCAGTATACTCTTTAAACGCGGTGGTCACTTTATTCACAACCGGCTCTATTTTCGGAACGATAAATACCCCTACCCCTAATAAGGCTGTACCGACTGCACCGGAAATCAGGGCTCGTTTCCAGTTGATCTTCCTTCCGTGCAAGATATCATCCACTATGCTGACGCCCGCATTTTCCACCCCGCTGATAAACCCTGCTTTACTGAACATTCGTTGGATCGGGCCCGGCATTTTGCTGATCAGCTTGCCTCCGTATTTTAAGCCGGAGCCGAAAACTCGTGATTCCACCAACCACGTCACCAACCTCCGGCCAACCCCGCTCTCCAATGCTCGAGAAACCCCTACAGCGATGCCATCTCCAATCGGGCCGAGCAATCCACCAATTGCCGCATCCATGAAGGTGTTTTTATCAATTCTCCCACCGTTCATCATGACACTAATAATAAAAGACAAGGCCACACCGGCCAGAATCTCTTCCCCCAAAGGCGGGACCAAACATAACGCGATCCCTACGATTACAACGGCTGTAAAAGCTACATATTCTTTGTATTTTACAATCCAGTCCCAAGCTGAAGATAACCCATCTACAACGACTTTTGTCATCTGATCACAGACATTACAAATCCAGTCCCATGCTTCGGAACAGACTTCCTTTGTTTTATTCCAAGCGCTAGAGACGGTTTCCTTCGTCGAATTCCATGCACTCTTCAAAGGTTTAGTCAGCCAATCCCAAGTTCCATGCTCTTTTTGGGGCTCCTGAGACAATGACGGTTCTTTCTCCGGTGCCGGGCCTTTTTGGACCTTTTCAAAGTGGTCATTCACTTGAGGAACATTAAAGCTACCCCCACTGGCTTGAACTTGACCGCTACCCAAAATGCCTACTCCAACAAAGGTTAAGAGAACGATGATCATGAATCGATAAAAATACTTATTCATATCCACCGTTACGGAAAATTCATGGTCCACTCTCCGTAACGGATTCACCCCTCTCTACCAGAAATGATTTGATATAGGAGCAAAAAAGACAGACTCGACCTTGAGTCAACTCTGTCCGGAAGGAATGTTTAAAACGTAAACACAGCTTTCTTTGAACAAGAACTCTTGGCTATGTACGATTTGTTGGCTTTGTTCACGTTTGCATGAAACTTTTGCTACCAAATTTCATCAGGATTGATTAGAATCCCGTGGCATCTTCAAACTCCTTTCCAATCAACTGATTGATATACTTCAAAATTATACGGAAATGTCCATTTCATTTTGTCATATGACTTGTTTTATTTTTGTATAAATAGGTAATATTTATGATCCAAAAAGAAGGACCATCAAGTAGTGCTCTCGTCCATCAAGATCCGCATAATAATCTGCTAATTGTTTAAGGGCCGTTAACCTCAAACCTTTACATAGATCAATGTATTTAGGCCCCGAGAATTCATAAGTGACACGATTCAGTACAACCATTCTGGGATGTGAAAAGAATGTTTGAAGACCATCTTTCATTTCCAAAGTCAAATCAATTATTTTCCCTACTGTTAACCCATCCTTCCTCATCATAAAATAAAAATTCATCCTCACCAAAACCGCAACTGATATCTTAAGGTTCATTTGCTGTAAAGGTAAGGATGATTATTTCACTGAGTTTATTCATTGTCCAGTTCAAATATTTCAGCACCATCAAGATAAGGACGTAGTGCTTTGGGGATATAGATTGATCCATCTGCTTGTTGATGATTTTCAAGAAGCGGGATTAGGATTCGTGGTGACGCAACCGCAGTATTGTTTAATGTGTAACAGAATTTTGATCTTCCGTTTTCGTCTTTATATTTAATTCCTGAGCGCCGAGCCTGAAAATCATAAAACGATGAACACGAGTGTGTCTCGCTATATTTCTTCCTGCTCTGCATCCATGTCTCAATATCATGCTTTTTAACCTGGCCTTGTCCCATATCGCCAGTGCAAACTTCTACTACTCGGTAAAGCAGTTCCAATAGCTTAAGAATCTCTTCGGCATTAGAAAGCAACTCATAATGAATTTGCTCAGATACGGCTGGATCTGCCGGAGCTGATTGCATTTATTGAAGAACATTGGTACTCCTTCTATTTCTCGCAAAAAATACAGGCTTTAAACTACTCTCACTATCCCCATCATAAATCTGCTTTTTTATCTGACTTAGGGAAAAGGGGCCCGCATTCCCCTTTCCCCAAATGATCCATAAAACAAAAACCCTGCTACTTCCTTGCAGCAGGGTAACTCTTCTCAGATCTTGAGCTCGCCCAATCTTACCAACTCCACCACGGCTTGGGACCGTCCTTTCACATTCAACTTTTGCATGACATTACTGATGCGTACCTTTTGCAAACTTTGGGACGAGCACTTGAGACTTAGTTACCTAAAAGTGTAAAAAGGCTCGTGAGAATGCCATCCTATTCTTCCCCCCTATTACGGCTATTTGCGGAGTCCAGTCGCTCTTCGGAAGGAAGGTTTCCTCGATAATCACAAACGCGTTTATCGACTGCTGGATATTACTCCTTCAATATAGCGACTCGGCAATCGCTCCCCGTCGAATCCGGCAAATGATCGCCGATAAGTGCTTAGGCTTTGTAGTTTTTGACAGGGTAAGACCACCCATTCGACTCATTTTCTTTGCAATGTCCAATAACCAAGGGGATTGTAAAAAAGATCATCCTTCTCATATTGATCACAAGCCTTCTCACCGATTTGATATATCGGCGTATCAGGACCGAGGCTAAATGTCTCACCAACTTTTAAACTTGGTTGTTCAATTAGTACGTAGAGCAAAAATTGATCCATTAACTGCCGATCCCACTGATCATAAATTAGAACATCTCTTTGACCAAATTGATGCATTCCGCATGAATAAAAATAATCTTTCTCTACGACTCCTTTAACAAAAGCATAGTAGAGTGAAACAATATCTAAATCTTGACATAGTTTTTTCCAGTCTTCTTTTGAAAGTGCAAGGCCAGCCGTTTCTACTTTGATGGCTAGACCACCTGCATTAAGAACCTTTGTAGCCAAACGCATCAAGTTTTTTAGTTCCATTACATTGCTGTATTGATGAATAACCTAGAGAGTAAAAGTATGTGTTGCGACTTTATCAAGTACTGTTTTATTAATGTTTCTATAGCGCTCCCTTTTAAAATGTGTTACCGCCGGTCTATAATTGACCCAGGATCGCCGAAAAAGAATTGACCCACTCCCCGTCGAATAAATCCCCTTCGAATAATACCGCCAAATTTCTTCGGAGGGGGATCTATGTTAGGGAGTGGGACTGTGATTAAATTACACGAATTGAAGGCGATTGGCAAGAGTATTCGGGCTATTTCGAGAGAAACTGGACATGCCCGCAATACCGTTCGACGGTATCTTCGCACTCAGGGGCTTCCGGAGCGGAAGCCCCGCTCTAAGCGGCCATCCAAACTGGATCCCTTCGAGAGGGTTCCCAACGGGGCGGTGACCATCTACACCTATGACGCCGCCGACCAAGTCCTTTCCAGCAACGCGCCTGGAAATGGGGATACCATAGCGCATACACTAAAATGGAGTGTAACCCGAAAGGAATTAAATGCCATCTCCGTTGGTACCTTTTTTTACCTGCTCCAGACGTTGGCCCCATGGCGAGTAGAGGTAGGACTTCTGGATTTGTCCCGCGCTTTTGCCTCAAGCCTACTTTCTCCTCTTTCCTTCTGTCGTTTCTTACCCCTGTTGGATCCATTCACTTCACACGTAATCTCACCACGGGAAACCCATCTCAATTAAGCCAAAAGATCTCCCCAAAATATAACCTCATCCCTCGGACATAGAAAAACCCCTTATTAGACGCATTTCAACGTCTGAGCATAAGGAGCCGACCACTTCATTCCATTCAAAATACGCTTAAAACAGCAATTTCACGCTATTTCTACGTGTGTTATCGCATGATCTGATCCCAATCTTACTTGAAAGCCTGTGAATCAAGGTTAAACTATTTTCTTATTCCCATTCTTGATCTTTTGTAAGTTCACCCGTTTCAAAAAAGTGTTTAACTGCTTTAATCATGTCATGATATTCAACAAGATATTTTTTAGGTAACTCAAAACCTACTCTCTGAACTGTGATTTGTAAGTATTCTTCATCCGACTTTGATACCAAGGGATTTACTAAATTTGCGTCAGCTCCTTCACAATCCATAGAAAATACATGATATAATTTTTTTCCTTTTATCCTATTCCCCCCAGTAATTGTAAAATGGCCATTTTTACTTGATACTAATAGTATGTTGTCAAGAGTATCATACCCGTCCATTTGATTTAGAGCCGATTTTATTTGATCCCAAGTTGGATTTAGTACCACTTCTTTCCCCTCATGTTTTAAAATTTCTAATCGCCATTTACTCACCTTGACTTCTCCTTTACCACGATTTTCTTTTGAAATTTGGATCAGGTTCTATAATTCGTCTTCCTTCTGGTGTTACTACTATTAACTCATCCAATCCAACTTCCTCAACTAAATTCTGTACACCTTTGCTTATATCACAATAGTTACATAAAGGTCGATCAACGTAAAGAGTAGCTTTTCCACCAATAATTTTATGCTCTTTTCGATATAAGTACAAATGCCAGAAAACATCACCTTCTGCATGAGTCATTGTAGCATCATTTGTTGCTTTGAATCTTTCACCTTCTTTTGCTATTTCCACTCTTTCATTATATTTCTTTCCTGTCCTTCCAGGTCTACCTTCGAACCATTCCTTTTTAACTGAATTAAATCCTCCTTCTACATCTTCCCCCCAACTACTTCTCCCCCAAATTTGTACTCCATCCGATTCAAGAACAGCAACAGTTGATTCACTTGATAATATTTTCTTCTTCACTAATACTTGTTCTTCAGCGGTAGTAAGAAGCCCCAGTTCTTTTCTTACTTTTGCTACATAGTTTAAATCAACTTTACCAGTTGCAGGTCTATATTTTGGTATATTATTTACTTCTACAATTTGCCCTTGTTTTATTTTAGCGCCATTCTTTGTAACATAATACCGCCCACTTATCCTTTTTCCATTTTTTGCCAGAAAGAATTTTCCTCTGGGTTGTTTTTCAATTGATATCAAGGAATCAGTTGTATTGTCAGTAGCAAACTTCTGTAACCACTGGCCGAATGAGGTATCGCCTATTGTCTTTGGAGCAGAAGCAGTTCCATCCTCAAATACCTGCATGACAGGCGAGAGGCTAAAGCTATTAATTTTGGTGATGAGACCATCCAAATGGCTGCTGATGTACTTGCCGCCAAAGCTGAGGAAGAAACCGAACGCAGCGGCCACCATTGCCTTTTTCAGATTGACTTTACCCGTTTTTAGGTAATCCGTTATACTTTGGTCTGCTCCCCCCATTACGGCGCCACCGAACATTTTAGGAAAAGCCCGGCCGAGCCAAGGGATTCTTGAACCAATCCAAGCCACAACCCCCGTTTCTCCAATCAGGAATTCTGCAAAAAAACCGGCCAGTCCCGAGATTCCTCCGGCAATTCCCCCAATGATGATGTCACGAAGCATCTCATCGCTCAACCATCCGCTTCCCGAGAGCCACGAGATGAGTGCACTCACAATTTCACCGACCAAAGCTCCGACGCCGACCAGCACGGCAAGTCCAACTTCAAAAACGAATCCAACGATGGCCACGATAATACCAATAATGCTTAAAATCGCAATGGTAATTCCCTTATGTTCCATCATCCAGTCCCAGATGGCAGAAAGAGTATCCACCACGACTTCGGTAATCTTCGCTATTACATTATCAATCCAGTTCCATATGGTGGAGGCTGTTTCCTTGGTCTATTCCCAGGCCTCTGAGGCTTTTTCCTTCGTCCAATTCCAGGCACTCTTCAAAGGTTTCGTCAGCCAATCCCACGATCCGTGATCTTTTTGAGGAGCCTGCGTCAATGAAGGCTCTTTCGTCGGTGCCGGTCCTTGTTGAACCTTTTCAAAATGGTCATTGACATGGGGAACGTTAAAGCTGCTTCCACTCGCAAAAGCTTGGTCACTCCCCAAAATCCCTATCCCAATAAATGCGAAGAGAAAAATGATGATGAAGGGTTGAAAAACTTTACTTACACGAAAAGAAAAGAATCTTCTCAAATGCCTCTCCCCATTCGTTTATGTATTTGTGTATAGCAATATATTATGTCAATCGGGAAATGATGGAAAGAATGATTCTTTGCTTATCACAAAAAGTTCTAATTTCTTAGCAATAATAATATTTATTACATATCTCCCCAACAAGAGCCACTTACATTCAGTTTGACTTAACCTCAAAAAAATTTTATTGTCCGAATAATATAGTTGTATTTTGTTATAGGAGGTTAGTACATAGTGTTGGATAATAGGAAAAGAATATAACAGAAGGACACTTCATGAACTTTATGGCGGCCAAGTTGATATTCAACCGCTCCCACCGTTGACGGAAAACCCGTAATAACGGGAGAGTTTATCTTGTGGTCCGGAATAATAACTAAAAAAGCTGGATATTTGACTGTTTCATCCTCAGCCAAGAGTAGAGAACGCCATCTTTGATAACTACCTTTTCCATAATCAATGACTTAATATGACTATTCCAACGAATAAGGAGATTCTTTCTTTTTCCTATATAAACAGGAACATAAGCCCGATCCAATTCTATAAGCAAAATATAGATGGTGTTATTGAACACTTCATAATTGGTAACTTTATTTTTTATTTTCATTTGAATAGCATTGGCGTCTAGATTTTCTCCTTTTTTAAACAAAGGAATAGAATAAGAATGAAAATACAGATTTAACCATTTGTTGAATAAAAAACGTTTTCGATCAGACTCTGCTCTTTCATTCACTCAATACCCTTCTCTCTTATAAAAACTGAGTTGTTCCCCTATTCCCAATCCCTGAAGCGGAATAGAGACGAGTGTTTTATCCCGAAAGTAATTGACTAGGAATCTTCTATATTCACTGCCTGCGTGAAAGGCAATCAATTGAATCCTGCTCCAATCCCAAGCGTTTGTCAACGCCGGGATTAAATTGACCCACTTCAGCCGGTTTAAAATTGACCCACCCCGGTGCCTCATTTAGCCTTTGAAGGTTCCCCGTAAACTCCACTC
>NZ_JAECVX010000017.1:0-40212 GCF_016055105.1 Thermoactinomyces sp. CICC 10523 | reverse complement strand
GAGAAGCTGACGAGTGGAGTTTACGGGGAACCTTCAAAGGCTAAATGAGGCACCGGGGTGGGTCAATTTTAAACCGGCTGAAGTGGGTCAATTTAATCCTGGCGTTGACAATATTACTTAAACTCTTGATTTATCTAGCCTTTTATCTCTTATTTCCCCTTATTTTCCCCATCGCCTTACACTGGCAGTGTAGAGGTCAGCGGTTCGAGCCCGCTATGCTCCACCAACCAAAACCCTTGATGATTCAGGGGTTTTTCGTTTTTGTAAGGGAATTTCTTAAGGGAAACACCTTGTGAGGATGCAATGGTAAAAGGGAACTGACCAATGGATGAAAAGAATTATTTAGCTTATACCGGTTGGGGAGGCTATCTGGTGGATGGCTATTGGAACGCGGCAATCAAAATATGTGAAAAGTTATTAAAACATTGGGGAGGAATACAAGCAATAACGAATTATAAGGTGGGGGATATTGCAAGAGAGATCAAGGATTTAGCTGAATTCAGAAATATTGTTGAGACCCGGTTGAAGAATTTTGACGCCTTTAATGTTGTTTTTTTAATCCCGTGGTTCAGGAGGAGCCCTAGATTCTGTAGTGGCGATTTCGGAGTATGATGCTGGGAAGTATTTCAAGGAGAATTCGGCGTTAACCGATCATTTTATCACGGTGATGAAAGACATTGCCCGGATCAAGGAGATTCAGGATCTGTGGTTGGGGAACTTGCGGGCTGGTTTTATGGGGAATATCTATTTTCTTTATCGCCCTGAAAAAATCTATGACTATAGGGCCTCTCTGGAACCGCATCCGCAGTTGCAAGAGTTATTAAATCTTTTGGAAGCTCACTTACCGAGGGAAGTCATTGTTGAAACGATTGTCCAGGAAATCGGAGAAGACTGTGTGGAGTATCTTGACAACGGCAAGATTTTTGTGCGTTTTTATGGGGAGCACTTATTTGATGTAAAGGTGGATAAGATTGCCTTATTGAATCAGATCCGAAAAAGAGTAGAAAGTTATTTAGACAAAAAAAACATACACTTTAAGCACCTCGTTTATTAAGAAAAACAAAAGATTCCCAATGATACGTTCCATTCTTTGTATACTGACCCCCAAACGAAACCTCTTGAATCGTTTGGGGGTTCTAATCTGTTCCCGGCAGTTAAACAAGACTTGATAAGCAGGTGTGTATTATGACTAGGCAGAAGTTATTTCTTCTTCAGATGATGAGGGTTTAATGCAATTAGTGAAATCGAGAGTTCATGGAAATATTAGACATACTGGTGGTCGTCAGATTTGGGGGGCGGACGCTAGTAATTACAAAGTGAGGGATTGACATGGATGAAAAAATGAAATTACAAATGATTGAAGGGATCAATAAAAGCAAAGATATTGTCATTGGTCGTTTTCGTTTTATGTTTCAATACCCTTTTCATCCTGATACTACATTTATTCTTTTGGAAATAGATGGTTATTACGGGGATTTTGGCATTTCTGTCACGCAGATGAGTGGTTGGGGAAGACAGTTAAATACCAATGCGCATGGAGAAGACGATTCAGATTTAACTGGATTTATTTTTCATATATACGATAATATCGATCAAGATGAGTCAGAGATTGTGGAAGACGATGAATTGGTAGAAGAGATAGATGAATTTGCAAAGGACTATTTTGTTTCTTTTTTTAAAAAGTGTTTTGATGAAGCCGGCGGAAAACAGTCCAAGCTCCCTTATTATTTGTTTTACCCGAATTCCGGAGATACCTATGATTTGTTAAATGACAAATGGACTTACCCACAATAATTATCTTTGCCAGAGTTAATAATTCATTGTTGCCATTTGTATTAGACAAAAGCCCATTCACCTGTGAAGATGGTTCAGGGTATTGTCTGAAAAGCATTTCTTAAATAATCCGGAAATTCGATAGATGCTTTTTCTAACTCATGTTATGTTAAAATCATAAATAATATTGCAAAGGAGTAGCTAATATGAACATTTGGGAATCTCACCAAATAGAAGAGAAAATTCGTGAAGTTTTGCAAGATGAATACAAGGGAGATCATCATTTTGGGAATCCTCTAATGACGGCATTTCAAATTGCGATTGGCATTTGCAAACGATATCCTGATCTGTTGGTGAATATTGATATGCAAATTGGGGGAGAAGGCGTGGACAAATCCTTTGCACGCTATCTGGCGAACCAACTTTCTAAGAGAATAAAAAATGGAACAATTTCCGATATAGAAGGTTTTTCGATCTCGGGCAAATACATAAGGGAGATTGATTTCAGCGACCATGAGCATGTTGAACGTGAAGCCAATATCGGAAGTGAATTTTCTGCTTTCCGGTTGAAAGGCTAACCATTCTGATGGTGGAAGTAAAAAAGACGATCCAAGGAGATCATCATGTCTTTTCAAGAATAAGGAGAATAAAAACATGGCTACTTCCAAAAGGTAGCCATGTTCTTGGAGAGATTGGATTTGGGTTTAGCGTCTTCATGTTTGAAGAGAATACTCTCCCCTTTCCTGCAACGGAACCAGATCCACTCATTAGCGGGGATATTCAAACTGACAGTTGGTTTACCTTTATTTTAAGCACTGATTATGTTACAATAAATAAAATTAAAAAATTTTAAACAATTGGATATTACGCAAAAATCATTTGTAGAATGATTGAATAGTATTTTAAATTGATATGTCTAATTTAGGTATCATGGAGGGAACATCTTGAAGCAGTTGGTTAGAATAATTTTTTTTCTTGTTTTATTGGCATTTATAATCTTCCTTGCATATGAAATTATTCTTTATTTGGCAATTCCGGATAGTACAGGCACCGTGGATTGATAACTTTTTTATTTATTAATTCTAAGTTGACAATTTTCCTTTTTCCAGTTTTGGGAAATTCGAAGCAATACTCCATTACTGACTATAACTTTATTTTGTTCGTAAACATAGGAGCGCTTTTTACCTGTCAAAGATCCATGAACAGTCTGCAGTTTTTCATCATCAATGATTTTTTTTAATTCATAGCAAGGGTAGAGTTTCTTTCCATCATAGTATCCGACAATGTAGTAATCACGAAAGGTTGTCATGATGACTTGATTAGTCGGGTTTCCATTTAAATATATAACAGGGAGTTTTTGTGGGTTTGTTGTTGGTAAGGAATATACAAGGAAAAGGAAAAAAAGAGTGGAAATCGTTGCAAAAAATAATCTAGTTCCAATTTTTAGCATTTTTACTGTTGAAAATATAAAACCAATAATAACTATAGGTATTATAACAAGAAAGCTAAGGCGGATCTCTCCTTTGATCATCACAATCAAAGTAAGCAATAAATATAATATCATTAATACAACCAGTAAGATATTTGAAAGTAATTCGTTTTTTCGTTTTAGGAAAACAAAGAACACATATATATTTACTGATATTATGTAAAGTATGAGAAAGATGGCTAGTAAAAAAACAATTTCAAACTTAGTGCTACGAACCAGATCAATTTCCAAGTAAGTGTATGGTATTTCCCAATAAGTGAAAAATCCAAAGTGGTAAGAAAAAGTAATAAGAAACCAAACTGTTAATAATCCTGCTACGATAAGTTCTGCTTGCAAAATGTTTGCTATGAAGGGATGTTTTTCGGTAAATGGCACTTGCTCTGTTTTATGTTCATATTCAGGAATCCACAATTTTTGTCCGCCTATTTCTGTTACTTTCCAATTCATGTGCCAGTCTCCCTTATCAGAATTTATTGAGTAATTATAACATAATTTTTAAAAAAAGGGGTGTAAGGTGGAGGGGTTACGATGAGAAAAATTATTGGGGTGGTAGTGTTTGGACTATTTGTCCTGTTTATTTTTTTCTTGTGTTTTAATGCGACCCCAGCTACAGAAACAGAAAGCGCAGTGTCCAATCCAACAGAAAACCTGCCTCCAAATTATGCAGCACCAGCTCAGAGGGCCATAGGATTTTCTGAAGATGAGTATAAAGAATTGATTAACGCGTTAGGAAGCGAGAGGCTTGTACACGAGTACATTTTCAAAACAGGTAAAATGATTCCTGGAACTATTTTGATTACTCCTGAAAGTTCTAAGGTTTTTATAGGAGACACCATTCGCTTTGGACATGCAGCGATCGTGGGGCCAAGTGGCGATAAGGTGATTGAGGCACCGGGAATGAAAGAGAAAATAAGAGAAGTTCCTCTTTCAAAATGGATTAAGAGATATAAGATGTGGACCGCTTATGTGGTCAAAGGAGCGACCATGGAGCAAAGAGTGGATGCCGCTAAATATGCTCTTCGTCAAGTTCAGGAAGGAAAAGGTTATGTCAAAACTGTTCGTGGGTTGCTTTATGATAAAAAAAGTGAGGAAGCTTTTTATTGTTCCTCTTTAGTTTGGCGTGCTTGGTGGGAAGCGAGTGATGGTAAAATAGATATTGATTACAATGATAACCAGGCTGTTAATTGGCGGGATGATCCAACAATAAGCAACTTATCGCTTTTGGATTTTGCTCGCTATTTAGACTACAATAAATTTTACGAAACAGTATTTCCTGTCGAAATCATCAAGGATCCTTCAGTTGTTCCTATAGCGCAAAGTGTGGATGCTAATTGGTATCCAATAACTGAAGCAAAATTGAGCTTTAAAAATGAATTTGCGTATATTGGTTTGGGATGGAAAGACATTAGAAAAGCAGAAGTTTATCAGTCAAAAGGGCACCACTATGAACTTTACGTTGTGAAAAATGAAAGTTCTGCATCAGCTAAAATTTGGTTTGAAAAAGCAAATGGGGAAATCATTAATCGTAATCTGTCACCTGGTGAAACAGTTGACGGACAACATTTTGATACTCCTGCCGGAAATCATGTTTGGCATATAGAGTGTTCGAAAAGAAAAAAATGCAAAATTCAAGCAATGATAAGATCCGTTGAGTAACTAACTATTAATTTTGGTCAGGCGATTGAGCCCGCTATTCCCCGCCAAAACATTAAAGTCGTTGGTGTATCGTTATTTTACCGGAGTGTTAACGTTCATTGACCGGTAAATGTAGCGGTACACTTTTTTTATTCCGCCATTAACCTCCTAAGATATTATTTGCGCGTGCTAAGGAGTTTTTATGGGCTGGAAACATTAAGCGGTAAAGTGAAGAGAGGTGGGCGAAGCGGGCTAAAGAACATGGATATGGAACAACGGCCGATGAATTTTAAAACTTCAGGGGTTACCGCAATATACAGTGTTACTTTACCTAACCGATTCGTTCACTGCTTTTTTATAATAGCACAACTATTCCTTTATTTTGTTCGAATAATATTGAATTTTTAATTCATTTATTTTAGAATATTTGTATCAAGTAAATAGAGGGGGTCTTTATGAAGCATTTTTATTCTCAACAGCCTACGGAAAGAATTTGCTTAAAAGTAGAATATTCACCTGTTTGGGAATCGATTTTGGGCATTGCCGGATACACGCATACTCAGTTTCGACACACATTCGATTTGGATGAAAAATGGAAAGAAAATCAGGATTCCATCCCTGCATCACTAGCAAAAAATTTGAAAGTGATAGAGGAAACTAACTTCTGGTATGGGTTACTTATGCTCCAAAACAAACTATCTGCAACCTCTATTCAAGATTTTTCGAATAGACTCGCCAAAATGCCAATTGATTTCTTATATGATACACTTCTGCCTTACAAGGATCGAAATACCGAACCAATGAGAAAAGCGGTAGCCAAGCAATATAATAAAGGTGAGTTTTTTGAGAAGTATGCTTCATATTTTGAAAATCACGACTATTTGGGTGGATATGTACGCGCTCTAGGTCGCTATTCACGTCAGGAAATTTGCGACCTGTTCAACAATATATTGAATGAATGGTACAAGTGGGTATGTCAACGAGAAGAATGGGAAATGTGGACTCGGGCACTTGCCTTTGAACAGAAGCGATATAGTTCACTGGACATTGAGAATCCCATGGAAGAGATCGAAAGAATTACGGGGGGAATAAAGTATTGTCCCGAGCCTTCTGTCTGGACTGTCAAATTGATTCCACATATATCGTATCGTCCGTGGATCTTGGAGTTACGCTCACCCGATACGAAGCTTTTCTTTTACCCTTTGAAGGAAGAGTATTTGATGGAGCCAGGTATCCCGCCGGCTGAATTAGTCCGTGGTCATAAGGCGTTAGGAGATGAACTTCGCTTGAAATTACTTTATCAACTACTAAAGGGACCGTTATCGCTTCAAGAAATGAGTGTTCAGTTCAGTATCTCTAAAACCACGCTGCATCATCACCTCTCTTTATTAAAAGCAGCAAAGTTTATTCGGGTTGATAAAGGGATCTATTCTGCAAATCCAATGCATATTCACTCCTTTACTAGACAGCTCGCTCAGTATCTTGGAGATCTTATATGAAGTTTTTATATGAAAAAGTGCTCTTTTTGATTTTGAAAGGAATAAGTGTGCCCTTCCTGATCAAAGAAGAAAATGCTCGAAACATACAGTTGATTCGGGGCTGGGCCTTTCATTGGTTATATTAGAAGTATTGCGGGCTTGAGGTATTTTGCTTTAAAGTCTAGCCTGCTTGATAGCTGCAGAGAAATCTACGCCGTGGCATTGCATCAAGAAAAGATGGGGACGTATTATACAGCGAGTGTTGATAGGATTTAACAAGTCAGAGGAGGGCATGGAAGAAATGGTATCTTCGATTTGGAAAAATAAAGATTTTTTATGGCTGTTCACTGGAAGAACCATCTCGCAGCTTGGTACATCAATCACCACTTTCGCAATTCCTTGGTTGTTGCTGCAACTAACGGGTTCGGCAATACAAACTGGCATAGCCTTTGCAGTTGGGTTTGTCCCTTATTTATTATTATCTTTGCCAGCAGGTGTTTGGGCTGATCAACACAATCGTAAGACGATGATGATTATAGCAGATAGTGGACGCTTAATATTACTTCTATCAATTCCGCTTACACATCTGCTTGTTGGAGAGATTCCGGTTTTTTTATTGTATGCTGTTCAAGCCGGTGTAAGTATGTTTTCAGCACTGTTTGATGCTGCATATGGAGCATGTTTACCGAATATTGTCGACCGGTCACAGTTACAAGAAGGAAATGCCGCCTTACAGACAGGTTTTTCAATGAGTCGAATTGGTGGTCCGGTAATTGCAGGAATACTCATTTCGTTACTTGGTGCGGCTAATACCCTTTTATTCGACGTTGCCTCTTATGCCGTCTCTATCCTCACGATCTTTTTTATCCGCGCTTCCTTTTCCGAAGTATCAAAACCAAAAAATCAGACTAATATGCTTGCAAATATTAGTGAAGGTGTCCGATATATTTGGAATATTAAAGTAATACGAGTTTTAGCTTTATCCTCTATGCTTGTGAATTTAGTCGGTCCTAGTATGGATATCGCCTTAATTTATCGTATTAAAAACGAATTGCATTTAGCATCTGACTGGGCAGGGATTATTATGGCTGGATTAAGCTGTGGAATGGTTGTAGGGTCTCTTGGCATAGGTCAGGTGAAAAAAAGATTTAGCATGGGAACCTTAATGATGATATCAACGATTGGGCTAGTATTGCCGCCTTTTATATTGACACTATCCACAAATCCGATTGTAATTTTACTTGTCCAGTTTCTTATCGGATTTATGCTTGTTGCTTGGAATGTTCAAACGACAACCATTAGGCAATCTGTAATTCCGGATCACTTACTTGGCCGATGTGTTAGTATTTTTAGATTAATTGTATGGGTTTCAGTTCCGGTAGGGGGTACAGCCTCAGGATTTATAACCGAAAAATGGGGTGCTTCAATATTCTTTTTGTTTGCGGGATGTGTACTGTGTGTGGTTTTTCTCATTTTCCTGAAAACAAAATTGCACAGTGCAGCTGAATCTTATTTCAAAATAGAAGTGAGTTCGTATAAGAAATTGCAATGAGCCACTCACTTTCCCCTGGTAGAATGGGGTTGCCACAACATCCACAGAAGGAAGAGAGTGTAAAATGGCTTAATCCAAGTTCTTAGATGAAAAGGTTTTGCATGGCCTGTTGCAAAAAGATGAGGGATTTCTTGGAAAATAGGTTTAGTGATGTAACGGCCGTTTCGTTGCCAAAACCCCTATAAAAGCAGCGTTTTGAACCACTAACGAAGTGGAAACCAACTTGCTAATTGAATCCCCTTTTTGTTGATAGAGTTTGTATTAAGAACAACAACCATTGTTTTAATGGTAGCTTGTTCTTCTTATTTCGTGAGTAAAGTTCTATTAGGGTAGGAATAGTTGGTTGATATTCTACTTTCTCAAGTACACCATCTATTGTAGTGATCCGGCCAAGCAAAAAGCCAATGTCTTTTCTTTCCTGTAAGAACTTACTAGCTACCTGAATGATCCATTGAGAACTAAGATCATGTCTTCCTTCCTTTTCTTCAAACCATTCAGTAAATGGAGTTCCCCAATCAATGTGCACACAGGGCATTGTTCGTTAAAAAAATAGATATTCACTCCCTGCATCTGATGGATATACTGTTTTGCACATTCATTCAGGTCAACCGTTGCCACCGTTTTCTTTAAGCGGTGACTGATCATTTCGGGTAAAAGTGTGCCGCGTTATCCGGTGGTAGATACCGTTTCCAAAAAGAAGGGATATCAATAATGAAATGGGAGCTGTGTATTGAACACATGAATCATTTAGTGCACAATCCCGATTGGGATCGAATCCATGAAGTGATACAACAAATGGATGGAAAAACCATCACCAACTTTGTATTGGATCCGGCAGATGATGAAGGGCTTCTTTGTTATGTGGTGGTGGGGATGTGATTAATGGAGAGAAGAGATATAAAGTCGAATACTATTGTGAAGATGGTTCAGGGTATTGTCTGATCAACCCGGAAGAATCAGCAGATAAAGAGTATGAATTAACGATCCGAGTTCCGGATGTACAGCTGGCCAAACATTGTGTCAAACAAGAAGAGGTTATTAAGGCTTTTGAGTATTTTTATAAGACGGGTAAACGGAATCCGGAGTTGCATTGGGAAGAATATTGAGTTTACATAAAAATACGGATTCGTTATAAGGAGGACTAATCAAAGGAATTTGCTAAAAACAAGGGACAAACCCCTTATTACCAGAAAACCATTCCTGTCGAAATAGGAGGGAATTATGTCTTTGGATGTTAGACAGTGGTTTAAAGATGTCGTTTGTGAACATGAGGAAGCATATCAGTTTGATGTGGAAAATTTAGTCAAGGATAATTCCCTGGGTAATTGGATGATATTAGATCATCTCTCCTATCTGTGTTATACCATTGCGATAAAAAAATTAATATTGGAGAACGATGTAATCGGCTATAAACAACAATTATACAAGGCTGGAAGATATTTTGAATTGTATGTTCTCGCTGAACCGTTGAACGTTCCAAGCCATCCTCGCTATGTAAAGGGGGAAAACTGTTTTAAAGGGACTGCCAATTATTATGGCGATTTATATTCAGCCTTGATCAGCCAAAATCCGGAGTTGATTGTTTCCTTAGCGCATTTGCTGGGTTGGCGGGGGGAAGAGGAGGATTTCAAGATAAACGACCTGAATCCCGAAAATGGACATTTGGGTTATACAATAAAATATATCATTTTGCAGGAAGACAACAAAGCGCGGGCTCATTTGGAAGCACTCTCCCGTTTTCGATTGCATCGATATCAAAAAGTGGATATGGAGCAAAGAATGGCTGTCTTGGAGGGAATCTTGGACCAGGATCAGGAAAAGGTTCATGATGGTTTGAAGCAAATATTGAGACGACATAAGAAAAGAATCAAGCAAGAAGACATATTAGGCAAATTTTATGACAATGCTGTGGCCGGATTGGGTTGGTTGGCTCAATACAGAGGAATTAAAATCGAAATAAACGATAAGCTTTGCCCAAAAGAGATTTTTGAGTATCATGAATTTCCATATCCTGAATTGGAATGGATCCCAGAAGATCTCCGTGATAAGACATGGGAAGACCTGGTACAAAGAAGGTACTAAATTAGAACAACAGTTACATTTAATCGCGATTTGGACTGAATGGCCGCTTGACCACATTTGAGTGACCGGTGAGTCTGTAAAATGGGCCAGAGGCAGAAAGTTCTTGGACGTGACCGAGTACTGGGAGTAGCGAAAATCCAATAAAAAACCTCAGCCAAAAATCACACGCATAAGTTGAACGCCGACTTTTTCTGACTGAGGTCACTTTTGGACTTGATCGCATCCGGAGATTAATCAGGCTTATCCAGATGAAAACTGTCAATGCTATTTAATTTTTGAAACAATGAATTTTGCACCCACAATCAGAATTGCAATTGCTCCGACACTAACCATATTTGACATTACCAAAAAGGAACCGGTTGGCAATACAATAGCCATAACAATGTGTATTATTGATCCGATGAAAGAAACTCCACCAACCAATGCAGTCATCACGGTTATTTTTTTGTGCACCACTGGATTGTTGTAGTGTTCTTTGTTTTGCTGCCCTATAGCCCTAAATATAATTAGCAGCAATGGTTTTTTTGCAAGTACGGAAATGATGAAAATTAAGCCTATGATGCCAAATACAGCCGGGTGGACAAGCTTAATTGGTAATGAATTTCCTCCGGAGATAAACGATATTACGAGTGCGATTGATAGAATAAAAGTACTTATTACACCTATCCAATCAACTCGGTGTTGCCATATCCATTGAACCATGGTTTTGATCACCGGAATGATCGTACTAATGGCAAGTGGTGCAGTATCTGTCGTAAAATGCGGGCGTAACACCATATACACGAAACACGGAAGAAGCAGGTTGAAAAAAAGACTGCGAATTAATTTTTTTTTGGTCTGTTGAAGACGTTGTTTTCTTTCTTTTTCTGAGTGCACTAAATTCACTCCCTTATTTCTTTATGAATAAATAATTCATTCATAAAATGAGCGTAATTGCCCGATTTATCGTTGGCAGGGATTGAAAATCCCATGCAGGCGGGACAGTGCGCTTGACCGGTTTCCGGGCCGAGGCCAGTGCCGGGTAAACATGCCCGCGACCGGGACAATTCAACAACGCACTCCCGCAATGCCATAGGAAAAAAAGCGGCTTACTATGGCTTGAGCATCCGCAGGATAATCTCAGTATCAGGAAAATGATTTTTAAATTTCTCAGGGCTGCGCAAAGCCAAGTTGGACAAACCGTTGAGACATGCAATAACAGCCAGCACCAGTTGGTCCGGATCGCCTTTTGCGAGTTCTCCGGAAGCCTGGCCCTCGACGATCAGTTGCCTCATCACGTCTTGGAAGGTCTGGCTTTGCTTGCGCATAAGTTCACGGAGATGGTCCGGCGTCGCTTCATCATGAAACATCTGAAAAAGCTGATAGAACTCGAGGCGTTCGCGTCGGTATTCCAATATCCTAGAAATCAGAAAGTGAAGGCGTTCTCCCGGTGTACCAGGCATTTCCAGAATGCGCTCCAGTGTCGCAATGGCGGATTGCATGGTCTGTTCGATCAGTTCGTTGAAGATTGCCTCCTTGTTGGCAAAATATCGATAGGGCAGCCCTTGACTGACTCCGGCAGCATCGGCAACGTCAGCCATGGTAGCTGCCCAGCCCTTGCGAGCAAAGGCTTTTCTGGCACCATCCAGTATCTTCTCACGTTGCGTTCCACGAAGACGTTGATTCGCTTCTTCTGTTCGTGGCATATCATCACCCTTTTTTGAATGAATGATTTATTCATTTTAAATTAAAGCACAGTAATTTCTTGATTGTCAAGTTGGAGGGAATGGGCCTTAAAGGGCATCATTTTTTAGAGGGAGTGAAGAAGTTCCTGGAATCTCTGGAGTGGAACTTTTCTTATTGGTCCGGCGTGTGTTATAAATGCCCCCCTCTTTTCTTGTTTTCATAAAGTCATATGGGGGTTAATGTGGAAGGAGCGTGTCACAAATGGATGTAGACAAAATAAAAGAAGCGATATTCAAAAGCATTGAGGAAAACTTTGACTTGAAGATACGATCAGGCCGGCAAATTCACCGCGGTTGGCGCAATCTCAAATGGAAAATTGAAACGGATGAAGGTTCGCTTTTTGTCAAACAGTATCATCCTGAAAGGTATCCTCCCAAGAAATTAGATCGAGTACGAGAAGCCCTTCGTATCCAAGCGTACCTTGCAGAGAATGGCATCCCTTGTCCCAAACCCTTTCAATATGAAGAGTCCCATTTGATTAAAACCGATTGTGATGTGTGTTACTGCTTAACTCCTTACTGTGAAGGAGAAGTGGTAAAACCGGGAGAAGTGAATATGGATCAAATGTATCATCTGGGAAAAGTGACAGGGAAAATGCACAAAAAACTGCAAGTCCTTCCTGCGCAGCCGCCTGGGTGGAAGCCAAGTTATGAAAAGATTTGCGAAGCATGGAACAGGAATTGGGACAGGGCACGATTGGAGAAGCGTCCGGATCGCGTGCTCCAGGCGATTAATAGCCAGAGAACCATCATCGATCAGCTTGAGTTAGATCGTTTTCATGATTGTCCGGTTGGTTGGGCCCATTCGGATTTATTCGTGGACAATTTGCTTTTTTCTCCTGATCGTGTATCGGCCGTTCTTGATTTTGATCGGATAACGGTCATCTATCCGGAACTGGATCTTTCGCGAGCCATTCTGTCATGCGCATTGAAAGAAGACAAAATGCGTTTGGATGCCGTTTCGGCTTTTTTAAATGGTTACAATGAATATATTGCTTTTCAGGGAAATGATTTGGTTCGGGCGTTTAAACTGCTTTGGTGTCGTGAATCAGCCAAATGGATTAGGCCGGAGATGGAAGAGCGTCCGGGTTCTGCCATGCGTTTTGTTCATGAGATCCTGTGGATCACGGCCAATTGGAATGAGCTGGATAAAATATTTAACTCGCTTCCATAGGAGGAATCACCTATGAGAGGTACAAGGCACAGATTAACAATAAGTAAGCAGGAAAGAAGCGGGATTGACATATGGTAGAATGGATAAAACGAGATAAAGAAACAGCTTTAGAGGCTTTTTCCCGGGTTGAAGCAAAAATTGGCATACGCTTTTCACAAGATTATAAAGATTGGGTTAAGCTATACAGCCGACCCAAAAGTGGACATGTTCATATTCTGATTAATGATGAATCCTTTCATTTTGATGACTTCTTTGATTTGGAGGAAATAGTCGATGAGGTAGAGGAATTGTATGCAGGCGAAGAAGAGTATAAGAAATTGGGATTGATCGTGCCTTTCGGGTTTGATTCAGCATTGGAACGTTACTGTTTTTATTATCCTCAAGGTAACGAAAACCCGATTATCATTTGGTTTTCTTCAGATGATACTCTTTCAGAGATTTTCGACGGAAAAGAATTTAACTTGAATCGGGTTAAAATCGTAAGACAAACGTTTACTGATTTTATCAACGATTTATATACAAGAACGGATGATTAATGATTTACTCATAATCATGGCGCATAGGAGCCGCATTTTAAGGAGTGCGGCTCCTTGCTATTTGCAAAGACAAAAATGATGCCCATTTTCGGTTCGCTTTGGGAGGGAAAGAATTCGGTGATTTAAGCTGCTAAAACCGAATTGAATCATTTTTACCTGTTCGGAACAATTTTTCATTAAGACACAGAGGAACAGAGCGAATAGTTCTGATGCATACTAAATTTTTGTAAAAGAACTTGTTTTTTATTTCTTGGGGAGATCTAATTATAACTAAATTGATTCCATTTTACGCCGAAGCCGTTCTTCCGCAATTAAATGTGCCTCTGCAATCAGTTGTTTTGTTTTTTCCACATTCTCTCCGTCCGGATTAAGGATGCACACAAAATGTTGGCGTGAATAGTGAGGATGCGGTAAAAACACGTTCAGCACCGAATAATCGATGTCCCCGTCCAACGGACCGGTAATGAGCTTGTTGAATGTCTCTTTGCTTACTCCTATGTTGAGGCGAAATACATCTTTTCGATTGAGATTGAAAACATTGTCGTAGTCATTGTCTGAATCGATAATGGTTGTAAACGGCAGGCTGCGATCGTCGCCGACGAAAAACAATGAATATCCGAAGTTCTCTTCTCGTTGAACATTGGGCAAACCCATCAGAAATGCTTCAAAATCCACCTGTTTCATCATTTTTCCTCCTCGGATTTGAACACATATTTCCCCGCTTGTACATGGGCCAATATTCTTTCTGTCGTTGCCAATTCATTCTCAACATAACCAACCCAAATGCCTACAAGTTCAGGATGCATGGAAGGTTCGGATGGACGCTCTTCCGTTGGCAAACTCTTCAGGAAACCAATCGATCTTTCTATTTCAATACGGCGTTGCTGTAAGAGAGCAATCACTTTTTGCCGTGGTAGCATATCCATAAAAGCAACTCCCGCTGAAAGCTGCTGAATGTCAATGCTTACAAGTGCCGATTCAAGCAATGCTTCAAATTCGGTTTCACCCTTTTTGGTTACGGTGTATTCCTTTCGTGATGGACCCAGTTTTACATTGACCTCAGAATTAATGGACTTTATCATCCCCTGCGATTCGAGCTTGTTCAAGGCATGATAAACAGATCCGGGCTTTACGTTGGTCCAAGTATCGGCATGCCAAGAAGTGATATCACTTAAAACTGCATAACCATGACTAATTCCTCTTCGCAAAATGGAACCTAACACGAGTAATCTAACAGTGGATATGGTTAACACCTCCCGATATCTATTCAAATTTGAATATAAAACACTATGTATTTTAACTTAATGAAGCTGATTATTCAAGTTTGAATAGCAACGTAGTAAAAAAGCCGTACAAAGGCAAACCAATTACACGCCAGGGGATTTATGGCCAGTTAAAAAAACACTTCCCTGTCTTGAATGACAAGGAAGTATCTGCTCGCTGTTTATGCCATATCTTCTGTAAAATCCTGATCGATCAAAGCCACGTCCGCTGATGACACGAATAAACACTTCAAATAGAAAAGCAGCCTCTGGTAGTTAAAGGCTGCTTGATCGTCTCATATTAAAGAAGTTTTAAGGATTCACGGATAAAGGCCGGGATATCATCCGGAGTCCGGCTGGTCACCAGCTGGTTTTGACAAACAACCACTTCTTTATCGTGGAAGTTGGCACCGGCATTTTTCAGGTCCACTTGGATGGACTTGTACCCGGTTACGTCACGATCCTTCAAGGTTTCGGCTGTAATTAATAACTGTGGACCGTGGCAAATGGTAAAGACAGGTTTTTTGTCATCCATGAATTTCTTTGCAAATGCGACGAAGCGGTCGTCAGCACGCAGCAAGTCAGGAGAAAATCCACCAGGGATGAATAGTGCGTCAAAATCCTCTGGTTTTACTTCATCAATACCGGCATCGACGGACAATTTGTACCCATGTTTGCCGGATACCGTTTTTCCCTTTTTCTCTTCAATCACGGTAACTTGGTGTCCGGCATCTTGGTAAGCTTTTGCCGGCTCGGTGAATTCAACATCCTCGAATAAGTCGGTAACTAGTGCAGCAATTTTGCTCATGTTGTGTACCTCCTACCGAGATATATAAGTATATTTATGTTTGCAAAGAAATGGTACAGAAATAAAATAACATGCTTTAATTTGATTATCAATATGTGATAAAATAACATACTTTAATTTATTTAGTTACGGGAGGATTCAGTGATGACACAGCAGAGCAGATTATGCACTTTCTTCCTTATCAGGATGATCCCTTTCACTCAAAGGCCGTTTTCACTTTGTTTACCTGCCGTTTGAATTTGGCGGGCCAGCCGTACCAATCATGATGGAAGGTTTGACTCATCTGATGAAAATACGGGTCACCCGTCATCTGATACAACGTCTCCAACTGTTCAATATGAACCATGTGATAGTGCATGGACTGATGGGTGAGTTTGAGGCCATAGCGACTGGCATCATCCGGGACGCGATAACGATCAATGTTGTCGTACACCGTCGTGATGGCTGCCTGCAACAGGACTTTGGCTTCTTCCTTCTTCGTCAATTGGTAATAGTCGTACAAGCCATAGGCGGCAAAGATGAAGCCGTTTAAGACATGTGTGGGTTTCTCCATCGGATACTCTTCAATCCAGTAATGCCCATTTTTGTCGGCCATGGTCACCCACCAGGGATGGTTTTTCGATCTCAGCTGCGCGAAACAGAGATAGGTTTTGTCTGCGAGGATCCGGTATTGGGGATCATGGGTGATCTGATATAAGCGGACAAAAGCAGATAAGGCTTGTCCTTGGGCCATTCCTGAATACCAACGGGGTTTTAGGTGCTCCGTCGGAATGTTATGAAGATAAACATCGAAATCATAGGGGAAATAAAGGGCTCCATCCTTTTCCACCGCAATGTCCGACAAACGCTTCGCGTACTTTTGGGCTTCCCGGAGATACCGTTCATCCTTCGTCATTTGGTAACTGGTGATGAAATTGATGATGTTATTGGCCAGACGAACCGGATGATTATATAAGGGTTTTCCCTCTTTATCCTGGTACATGGGAATCCCGTCTTGATCAAATGCCGTGTGCTTCGGAATCAAATCCGCCGGTTTGGGCAATCGGTAGATCTCCGCCGAACGAATCGGAAACGGATAATAGGAAAGCGTATTGGAACCGATGTTAAATTTTATTTCAGCTTTTTTCGGTTTTACCGGTTCCTTTCCTTCTGCATTTTCTGTCCAAACGCTTGCAATTCCCAGGCATATCAAGGAAATGGTAAGTGTCAGAACCCATAGGCGGGGTTTAAGATTGGTCATAGAAATTCCCTCTCCTTTTTCATCACTACAAATTCATTCGGAGAGGGAACATCTTTTCTACGCATATTCACATATTTGTCAGAAATAAGATTCAACACAGAAGAGTTTGATTAATCATAGTAAAAGAGCTACCCTTTGCAGGTAGCGTGTTTGGTTTTTGGGAAATGGTTATGGTTTGCGCTTCATTATAGTTATTCGTAAGGTGTAACGAATTTGTGTCCATGTACGTATAGAAAATGGTTGGAAACGTGTCTCGAAATGTGTCCGAATAAGCACGACCTCCGGGGATTTTTCATCCGCTTTTAAACGCCGCGCTGAATTTTCTTGAGAGTGACTGTTTCCGGTTTATGTTTGAATGAGGGGTGCTTTTCATAATTCGGAACAGCCTTAAATATAAGACGTACAGCTTTGTACTCAAAAATCGGATGGTGGAAATGGGGCGAATTCAGATGGCATAACGCGAAATTGATTAAAATTAAACTATCCCTTAAGATTTTTTTGACAATAATGTGACAATCGAGTGATCGTTTTCATAAAAAAAGTTAGTTTAGTATAATTATCGTTGGATGAATTTACCGCAGAAAGGGGATTGAATATGTGGAAGGGAAGTAGTAAAATTATATCTATTTTCCTATCTGCCGTACTTATTTTTCTTCTGAGTGGATGCAGCAAAGATGACAAGGTGGAAATTCCGGCAAGTTCGGTACAAGTAATTGATGGGGACACGATTAAAGTAAGAATGAAAGGAAAAGAAGATACGGTCCGATTCTTGTTGGTCGATGCCCCTGAAACGCATAATGATCGTTTGGGGAAACAACCTCTGGGAGATGAGGCGAAAGAATTTACCGAACAGATGATCAAACATGCCAAAAAAATTGAGTTGGAAAAAGACCAGTCGACTCGGGATAATTATGGTCGTTTCCTTGCTTATGTATACGCGGATGGCAAATCAGTACAGGAAGAGCTGTTGAAAAACGGTTTTGCCCGGGTTGCTTATGTATACAAACCTAATACAAAATATGCCAAAGAGTACGAGGAATTTGAACAACAGGCTCGAAATAAGAAAGTGGGAATTTGGCAGTGGGATGGATATGTCCGGAAAGATGGCTTCCATCCTGAAGCGACAAGAAACGTATTTGCCGCAAGTAAAAATAGTGATGTTTATCACCCGGCCGACTGTTATGTCGTAAAAGATATCAAACCTGATAACTTAATTTATTTTTATTCGGAGGCATCTGCAAAAGCCAGTGGTCGTCACCGTAGTGATGTAAAAGGTTGTTGGGCTCACTAATCTTTGTTTGTTCCGGATGCGGTTGAAAGAACTGGATTTTTATAATGAAGGGGATAATTAACCATGTTCAAGGAATTAATGGCCCGTTTTGGCAAGGGGGCCGCTAAAGTCGATTTGGTATTGGATCGAAATCAGTTCCAGTTGGGGGATGTTGTGGAAGGGAAACTGACGATCCGCGGCGGAGAAGTGGAACAAAAAGTGAATAAAATCGATGTCCGGCTGATGGGAGTAATTCGTTTTGGCGAGTCAGACCATACCCTGAATGTTACCTCCATCCCATTTTATCAATCCTTTACCATTCATCCGGGAGAATACAAGGAGTTTCCATTTCAATATCAACTGCCATACGATCTCTTGGTTTCCGGAAATTACGTGACGTATTTTTTTCATACTGAATTGGACATTGAGGGTGGGGTGGATCAAACAGACCGTGATTATATTGAAATCCTTCCTCCTCAAAAGCTGCAACAAGTGTTAATTGCCCTCGATCAGCTGGGATTTCGGGAGAAGCATGATTCGCGGAAATTTGATGGTCATGTTCAAGAGTTTGAATTTTTCCCGGCAGGTTACTTACAAGGCCAGGTGGAAGAATTAGAGTTTGTTCCGGTAATTTTGCCCGATGGTGTTCGTTTGTTGCTCGAATTGGATTTGCTTTCATATGGTCATGAGAAAGAGATCAAACGTGAAATTTATCTTTCAAATGATCAGTTACAATCGATTCCGTCTCTGGTTAACCATCTGCAAGCCGTATTAAATGAAATGGTCTATCATCAAAATTCCAACTATATCAGTTATGACCATCATTACGGGCACGAATATCCCGGCCATGAACATCACTTCCATGAAAAGCACGGTTCAGGGATGGCTGGAGCGATTGGCGGATTTGCTGCCGGGGTGATTGGCGGTATGATTTTAAATGAAGTGCTGGATGATGACGATGACGATGACGACGATGATGATGACCGGAATGATGGGTTTTTGGAAGACCTGTTTGAAGGAGATGATGATGACCAGGGCGATGGTTTTCTGGAAGATTTATTTGAAGGAGATGACGATTGATCAGCATAAAAAGGTGACGGAATTTCTACGAAGCTGACAGTTGCCTTTTTGAATATATCTTGTAACAGCCGGGATGGCCGGTGGTGATCAGACGAAAAATAAAGGTTCTTACTTCGCAACCAAACGGCGAGTAAGAACCTTTTTTATCATTTCCGGAGACGTTATGGCAAACGCTCTTGTTGCTCATCTGGATAGAGTTTTGGAAACATCTCGCCCCAAAAGCGTGAGGGCAAGATCGAAAACCATGAACCTCTCCGTCTTTTGGGGGATGATACAGGTTGCTGTCAATAGACCTCGATCTGAGATTCCTCCTCAGATGTCGTCTTCATGCCGTTCTTTCCCGGTTTGAAATAAATATTGCCCGATCAGCAATTTTGATACATGGAGAAACATTTCCTGACGTTCCACATATCCGTTGGTAAAAACTCCGACAGCCCCCAACGTGGTTCCGATGTTCTTTTGTTTTGTATACTGCTCCATGATGATGCTTAGTTCTTTTCCTTCTTTCAATGGAATGAGAAATTCATCCGGGAGCTTGATCCTGGCTCCGCCCGCCATCACCCGAATGCCGTTCCGGTCAGTCAGTGCTCCCCAATTACATAGAAATAAGCCGTGAGCTGTTTCTGCAACTCCCCCTTCCAAACCGACTCCGATGTCTGCGTCCATCTCTTTTCTGGCATTTTCGGCACGGTTTATCGCGCCTTGAAGGGTTTCTTCATCGGATAAGGGTTGATTTGAGACACCTGAAGGCACGGATACAGACAGAATAACGGCATTCAGATTTTGGAATGCTTGTTCGACTGCTCCCACTTTCGTACTGTTTTTTGAACCGACCGCCACTCTCATCCTTTTCACCTGCAATACTTTATAGGATTAGCTTTCCTTCTATACATGTGACTGCGTGTCCTCCCAGCAAAATCGTGCCGTCATCGTGGAATCGCACTTCAACCCGGCCGTCACGTCCGACACAGCGGCCTTGGGAAGCGATGTAACCCGGTTTGTCCAATAATTTAAATTCCCTTGCGAGAGCAGCCACACAACCATTGCCGCTGCCGCATACGGGGTCTTCCGGAACGCCTTCACCCGGTGCAAAGGAGCGTACCTCAATCTGCGTTTCTTCTCCGGACGGCGTCAGGCCGAACACCGTTATGCCGGCGGCTCCGGGCGGTGTCAGCGCAGCAATCTGCTCCATTTGAGGTTGCAGGCGACGGACCAGGTTTGAATCGGTTAATTGCAGCGTAATCCACACCACTCCCACATCGACGATTGCACTGGCACGCACACAGTCCGGAGAGACGCCGATCGCATTTGCCAGCTCAGTCTGATCCACATTCGTGATTTCCTTAAGTACAGGATTGGGCAAAGTGAGAAACAAGCGATTTTCATCCATGAAAATAGAGATTAAACCTTTGCCGCATTCCTGGATCAGGCGCCCTGTGTTTTTGGGTTTCAAACCATGCTTCAACACGGCATAAGCCGATCCGATCGTGGGATGACCGGCAAAGGGAAGTTCGCTTTGGGGGGAGAAAATTCGCAGCCGATAGTCAGCCCGGGGATCTGTCGGCTCGCAGACGAAGGTGGTTTCCGACAAATTGGTCCAATTGGCAATCGACTGCATTTGTTCGTCAGACAGCCCATTGCCGTCAAGAATGACCGCAACCGGATTTCCTTTGAACGGAACGGACGAAAACACATCAACCTGCTGGAAAGGAATTTGTTTCACTGTGTGAACCTCCAAGCTTATATGATGGATTGGTTCCATTATACCCCATGCCAGTTGGAAGAGGTTTCACCAACAACCATAAAAAAAGCCCCGCCGGAGCGGGAAACTTCGTATGCAAACAAGAATTTTATGCCATTGATTTGACAGATGTGATTGATTTGGGGGAAGCTCGTAAACTTCTTGTATTTTGCGTGATCGGAAGTTTACAGGCCTTCGGGGTGGACTTCATTCATTAAAAAATGGTGTGAACCAGCCCGCCATCGATTCTGAGCGAAGCACCATTGATGGCGGAGGATCGGGGACTGCAAAGGAAAGCGACAAAAGACGCGATTTCTTCCGGACGAATCAGTCGTTGAATTAAGGAGCTTGGCCGGTGTTCACTCATGAACCGCCGCTCCGCTTCTTCCAATGTCATCGATTCTCCCTTGTAGAGTTTTTTGATGTGTTCTTCTACTCCTTCTGTTAACGTGGACCCGGGCATGACCGTATTGACAGTCACTTTTGTTCCTCTTGTCAGTTCAGCCAGACTTCGGGAAATCGACAGTTGCATGGTTTTCGTCGCGCTGTAATGGGCCATTTCAGGCGAAGGCATGATGGCTGCTTCACTGGATATGAAGAGAATTTTTCCTTCATTTCGCTCCAGCATGCCTTTGAGATAGTGACGGGACAATCGAATTCCGCTCATAATGTTGGTTTCAAACATCTTCTGCCATTGCTCATCGGCCGTTTCAAAAAAATCTGCGGGCTCAAAGATCCCCATATTGTTGATTAAAATATCGATTTCCGGGTATTTTCCGGTGATCTTATCACTTCCAGTTGCCGAACTGAGGTCTGCCACGGCCGGTTCGAGCGATGCCTGAGGATGTGAAGCCCGAATTTCCTGCATGGTTTGTTGCACTTTTTCTTCCGTTCTCCCATTGATCAGGACAGTACACCCTTCGGAAGCAAGCAGCTTGGCAATCGCTTTCCCGATCCCGGATGTGGAACCGGTAACGAGAACTCTTTTTCCTTTTAAAAACAGATCCATATTTTTCAGTCCCCTTTACTCTGTTTTTATTTGTTCGGATTGCGCTCATGCTGCCAAGTGCAGCGAATGAGATTTACATCTCCAGGTTGTGTTTTACAAGGCGTTTTCAAACATCCATTCAATCGTTTCCGGTATGGTTAAACTCAGGCAAAACATATTCTGCCAACTCATGGAGCACTTCCGGGATCGGACGCTGTGAGTGACGAAAATGCAAAGCGATATGATTGACTCCGATCTCCTCCAGTCTTTTCAGATGACGGATCAATTCATTTCGTCCGATTGTGGCTCCGAATTTAAACGGTTTGGCCGGGTGGTAGGGATGTTCATGAAGATCTAAATGATATGCTGAAATATAGGGCTTGCGTTCAGTTATCCCGAGCTTTTCATGCACTTTTTCCCACTCCTCGATCTGAAGTTCTGTCGAGGCGACTCCTCTGGGATAATTGAACCAGCCATCCAAATGCTGAACAATCCATTCCAGCGTCTGTGTTCCCCGGCCTGCCATGACGATTGGAATTTCAGGCTGAACCGGCTTGGGGAGAAGATCAAGTTGGTTGTCAAACAACATGTGGTCTTTGTTCCAGGCTTCCTTGATTAACTCTACATGTTCCCGCAGAATGGCTCCTTTTTGATCGGCATCCACTCCGAAAATCGGGAATTCCACAGGGCGATCCCCCGTTGCGATTCCCATCACGAACCGTCCGCCGGAGAGCTGGTCGACTGTGGCTGCGGCTTTGGCTACGTGATAGGGATGCCGCAACGGGAGGACAATCGCTCCGGTCGCCAAAATCACATCATGCGTGATGGCTGCCAAATACCCCAAATATGCAAAGGGATCAAACAGTTGAGCTGCATCACCGAAACGGTGGGGATCGAAAAAAGGAACATCCCTGATCCACATGGATTTGAAACCGAGCCGGTCCACCAGGCGGGCAAATTCCGCGTGTCTTTCCATATTCGGGACGCCAAAGGGACGTCCTTCTTTTTTCGCCTGTTTGAGCCCTTCCGGGGACCAATCGGTATCCAAGGGAAGCTCAACGCCAAGTGTTAAGCGATTGGCGGGAATCATTTTCCGCAATGCAGAAAAACCCATATTAACACCTCCTTTCCCGGTCATGATGTCAAGCCTGTTTTTTTCGTTCCAAAGCCATGCTCCAACCAGTCAGGATCACGGCTCCTGCGACCATGGCTGCACCGACCCAGGAAGTATGAATCAACCCCATTGAACTGGTAACGATTCCTCCCAGCCAGGAGCCGATCGCGATTCCCGCATTAAAGGCCGCGATATTGATTGATGAAGCCACGTCCACTGCGGAAGGAACGTATTTTTCAGCCAGTTGAACAACATAAAGCTGGAGTCCGGGAACGTTCATAAAAGCGAACAGTCCCATGAATATGATCGTAATGAGTCCCGTTATTTTAAAAGGTGCAGTAAAAGTCAGGGCAAACAGGACGAGTGTTTGGATCATGAACATATAAAACAGGGCTTTGACAGGATTATGATTTGACAGTTTGCCGCCGATGATGTTTCCGATCGCAATCGCGACTCCGTAGACAAGCAAAATGATGCTGACCGTATTTGCGTGAAAGCCCGTGATTTCCTGCAACAATGGAGAAAGATAAGTGAAGGAAACAAAGGTTCCTCCATAACCCAAAGCCGTGATGACAAAGACAAGGAGCAGCCGGCCATTTGTGACCAGTTTCAATTGATCACGGAAGGTTGTTTTGGTTCCCGGACGAAGATGGCCAGGAATCAGGATCGCATTGGCAATGAGAGCAATCAGTCCGATTATGGCAATTCCTGCAAAGGAGATCCGCCAGCTGAAGGTTTGGCCGATAAAGGTTCCAAACGGAACTCCTGTCACAGTGGCGACCGTCAGTCCGGTGAACATAAACGCAATGGCGCTCGCACGCCGGTCCTCTGATACCAAGTCGGCGGCAATGGTTGAACCGATTGACATAAATACGCCATGAGTAAAGGATGCAATCACCCTGGCAATAAGCAAAACGCCGAAGTTTGCGGCTGTGGCTGCCAGAGTGTTCCCGATCACAAATAAGATCATGATCGAGATTAGCAGTGTTTTTCTTGACATTGCCGAAGTGAGGGAGGTTAATATCGGTGCTCCGAAAGCCACTCCCAGGGCATAAAGGGAAACAGTGAGGCCGGCCGTTGTAACCGGAACATGCAGATCTTTTGAAATCGGCGGCAACAAGCCTACACTGATGAATTCTGTTGTTCCGATGGAAAAAGCGCTGATGGCCAAGGCAAGCAACGGAAGCAAGCTTTGTCGTTGCCTGCTGCTGCTTTTGCCACGAGATAAAGTATGCATGGTCATAGAAATACCTCCGTGCTTAATTTGGATATATTGATGGGATAAAAAGGTGTTAGGATTTTCGAATTTGGAAGCTGGAAAAAATCTACTCGACAACCATGGCACTTATTATGTAACATATACTTGTATTTTGGAAGTACGTACTTTGAAGTAATATAGGTACTTGCGGGTAATATAGATACCTGAAAGTGATATAGATACCTGTGAGTAATATTGGAACTAAACCATCTGATTCTGAAAGCAAAAGGGGGAAACACAATGAAAAAGGAAGACAAATTCTATAACATTCCGGTTGAAGCCACATTGGAAGTGATCGGCGGAAAATGGAAAACAGTCATCCTGTGCCATTTGACCCATGGACCGATGCGGACGAGTGAATTGAAAAAAGCCATGCCCAATATTACGCAAAAAATGTTGACCCAACAACTGCGTGAATTAGAAGAAGATGGTGTGATTAACCGTATTGTCTTTAACCAGGTTCCCCCCAAAGTGGTTTATGAACTGAATGAATTTGGGTGGTCGCTGAAGCCTGTGCTGGATCAAATGTGTGCATGGGGAGAAGAATATATAAAATGCAAAGAGAAGAAAAAAACGGAGGCAAGTCATTCCAATACTTCTGTGTAAGGATGGGAGATCGGCCCCGCGTTTGTTTTCATAAATCAACCCCCGGCAACACGGGGGTTTTTGTTGCAGTTGCTGATCGAATTTGATGTTTCAGCCTGAAGCGGATCTTACCATTTGGTGTTCTGTGTGATAAAATAAAACCAATTCATGACATAGGCGATGGAGTTCGCCATAATTGCCGATCAGGCTGATGACTCCTACCGGTGTGGATACTGGTAGGAGTCTGTTTTTTTCGGGAAAGTTTGGGATCATAAACATGTCGGGGAGGGAAAGAGAATGGTTTATCTAGCGATCGGGGCAACGGGAATGCTGGGAGCCTTGCTCCGGTACTGGCTTGGAATCTGGATTCCGACTGCGTGGATCTGGGGGTTTCCGTTGGGAACGTTGTTCATCAATTTGGCCGGTTCGTTTTTACTGAGCGTGTTTTCGGTATGGTTCACCCGTTTTCCGAAGATGCCATCCTGGCTGAAAACAGGGATCACAACAGGGTTTATCGGTTCGTTTACCACGTTCTCGACTTTCAATGTTGAACTTCTCACGTTCATGCAACATCACGCTTGGATCATGGCTCTGTCCTATTTGTGGCTTAGCTTGGTGGGCGGCCTTTTCTTCTCCTGGAGTGGCTGGCGAATCGGGAAAAACCTTGCTGAAAGAGAGAAAGAACCAGAGGTGGTGCCCAGATCGTGATATCTTCCATTTTCGTCGTGATTGGAGGTTTTTTGGGAGCCATTTGCCGTTTTCTGTTAAGCGGGTGGATATCACGCCGTTATTCTTCGTTTCCGGTTGGCACGATTACGGTCAATCTTCTCGGTTCCTTTTTGCTGGGATGGATCACGGGACATGAGCTGAATGAAACCTGGAAACTCCTCTTTGGTACGGGTTTCATGGGGGCTTTTACCACCTTTTCGACATTGAAATGGGAAAGTGTGCAAATGGTTGCCAAACAAGAAAAGAAAAAATTTTTTCTGTATCTCGGGCTCAGTTATCTCTTGGGAATTTTGTCCGCCTTCACCGGGTATTGTTCGGGCGTTTGGATGAAAGGTTGAATTACGATGCCGGAAAATACGGAGATGCATTTTCGACCGCCTGACCTTGAAGGATCTGAGTCAGATTGAAGCAGGCCGGGAAGATCCCAGTCCAAAATTTTTTGCAGCAGGATAAAAGCACTTTCCCCTTGTTCAACCCCGAATAGGATATACAGACTTTGAATTGGGGGAGGTGGAAAAATGGGATTCGGTTATGGCGGTTTTGGGTTCGGTTGGAGAAGTCTGTTAATCTTCCTCCTTGTGATTGCGACCATCTTCGTCTTTGTCGGCGGAGGATTTGGGTTCTAAATGAAAAGTGATGAAATCCCTTGAGGAAGATGGAAACCGGCCCGTAAGAAATGCACCCATTCGACCTTTTTTTCGGCAGCGGTGAATTTAAACCGATTGTCACCCCAAAATTCGCGTTCTTTTTGCCGGTCGCCGGAACGCGGATTGCTTGGAATGGAGAGATCTGGTCAGACCGTGGGGATTGGGACAACTCATCAGGAGGCTTTGCGCGTTTCATTTCTTTCACTCCTTTCGTCTTGTGATACGGTGATATCGTATGACCGCTCATCTGCATTGGAACCAAGTCATTTGACCTGAATTCAGGATTGAAGGTCAGGGCTCTTGCTTCCGGTCAAAGGCAGCGAGAGCCTTGACAGTCCGGCGATCGATTTGGAATTTAATCATACATGTCAGTAAAAGGGTTCATGCTTTGCGTTCAGTGCAAAGTATGAGCCTTTTTTGTGGATGGCAGATCGGTATGTTATATATTTATTAAATTGAATTATAAGTAAATTATAAGAATATGCTTTCAAACATGGTAAAATAACCAAAGGAGGCGACTCAAATGCAAAATATAGAATCTGAATATAAAAAATTATTGGAATCATACCGGGACTGTTGCCGGACAAAAGATCTGATCCTGAAGGCTTTTGACAGCGCGTACGAAGGGATTGTCATTACTGATCCAGATGGATTTATCACTATGCTTAACCGGACTTATGCCGATTTTCTCGGAGTCGACGTCGACGAAGCGATTGGAAAACACTGCACGGAAGTGATAGAAAATACCCGGATGCATATCGTGGCCAAAACCAAGACACCTGAACTTGCACAAGTTCATCGAATCAAAGGCGGGAATATGATCGCCCATCGGATTCCCATTATCCAGGACGGAACAGTAATTGCGGTCGTTGGAAAAGTGATGTTTCAAAATGTGCGCGAATTGCATACGCTATCGGCGCGTGTCATTCAGTTGCAGAAAGAACTCGATTATTATCAGGGTGAACTGCTGAAAAATCTGGGAGCCAAATATCGCTTTGAAGATATTATCGGGATCAGCCGGAACATCTTGGAAGTAAAGGAAATTGCCAAGCGGGTGGCTTTAAGTGATACAACCATATTGATCAGCGGAGAGAGCGGAACCGGAAAAGAACTGTTTGCTCATGCGATTCATAATTACAGCCACCGGAAGTTTGGCCCGTTTGTGAGGGTCAATTGTGCGGCGATTCCCGACACCCTGATGGAATCCATTCTGTTCGGCTATGAAGAAGGCGCCTTTACCGGTGCATTGAAAGGGGGAAGAAAAGGGAAATTTGAAATCGCTCACAAAGGGACTATTTTTCTGGATGAGATCGGCGAGCTTTCCCCCGTCATGCAGGCAAAGTTATTGAGGGTGTTACAGGAAAGGGAAATTGAGCGGATCGGTGCCATGCATCCAATGAAAGTGGACGTGCGGATCATTGCCGCCAGTAACCGGAATTTGGAGTCGATGGTGAAAAACGGGGAGTTTCGGCAGGATTTGTTTTACCGGCTTCATGTGGTTTCCCTTCATATTCCCCCTTTACGGGAAAGGGTGGAGGATATTCCCGTTTTGGCGCGCCATCTTTTGCAAATGTTATCTCAGGAGACCGGCGTGTATGCAGCAGGGATGGAACAAGAAGTGTTGGATGTGTTCATTCGCTACCATTGGCCCGGAAATGTCCGGGAATTGAAAAATGTACTGGAACGGGCCCTTCATGTGAAAAGGGAGGATATGATCCGGTTGAGCCATTTGCCTGTGCGCCTCTTTGAAGAAAGCACGGGAGAGCGGCCCTGTTTTCTGCTGGCAAATGCGATTGAAGAAACCGAGAGAGAAACGATCAGGCAAGTGCTGAAAATGACAAACGGCGACAGAGCCCGGGCGATCCGGCTGTTGGGAATCAGTAAATCGAGTTTCTATCAAAAAGTGAAAAAATACAAGATTGAGATCAGACCGATGGATTGAACCAATTTTACCGACCTTGTGATTTTTTTGGCGTTCCCATTCCACAAATCCGGAATGATGTGCAAAAATTCGGACGTGGGAGATGATATCAGGCAAGCAGTTTGCCTGAAACAGGTGCGGTATCTTTCCAAAAATGTGTACAAAAAATGACGAAATATACGGTTTTCACGATTGGCAACAAAATTGCATGGCAAATGAGCAAGGGAGTTCAATGGATTCTTCGACAGGATCGAAGGAGGTAAAGGATATGGCAGTGTTGGTAATTTTCCTGGCTCTTGGATTGCTCATGCTGTTGGCGTACAGGGGCTATCCGGTAATTTTATTTGCACCCGTGCTGGCTGTGTTGGCAGCTGTATTATCCGGACTCCCGCTTTTGCCGACCTATACGGAAGTGTTTATGGTGAAAGCCGTTGCTTATGTAAAACTCTATTTTCCCATTTTTCTCCTCGGGGCGATTTTCGGGAAGGTCATGGATGACAGTGGGGCCGCCTGTTCCATCGCTCGCGGATTAACACGCCGCTTTGGGGGCAGGCAGGCGATTTTGGCGGTTGTCTTAACCTGTGCAGTTCTCACATATGGCGGAGTCAGTTTGTTTGTCGTCGCCTTTGCGGTTTATCCGTTTGCCGCCGCGCTGTTTCGGGAGGCGGACATTCCCAAACGCTTGATTCCGGCTGCGATTACGTTGGGGTCATTCACTTTTACAATGGATTCTCTTCCGGGCACTCCTCAAATTCAAAATATTATACCGACATCTTATTTCAAGACAACTTCCTTTGCCGCCCCGATTACCGGAATCACAGGAGCTATCCTGATCGCCGTCATTGGCTTGTGGTGGTTGCATCGTCGGAAGAATAAACTGATGTCCAACGGTGAGGGCTATGGTGACCATACGTTGAACGAGCCGGCAATAGCAGAGGATGAAAATCTTCCCGCCATCTGGTTGTCAGTTATTCCGCTCATTTTGGTTTTGGGAGGAAATGCGCTGTTCACTTATGTTGTATTGCCGGGATGGTATCCGGAAACTTTATTGAAACAATATGAAGGATTGGACATTGATCAGGTATTGGGAGTATGGGCTCTCATCCTTGCCCTGGTTTTTGGCATCGCTTTTGCCATCGTCCTGCAATGGTATTACCGGAGAAAATCTGCTGTCGGGGCCGACAAGGTTCTTGTGAAACCCGGATTGTCCAGGACATTGACGGCAGGTGCAACCGGTTCTCTTCTGGCTATTATGAATACGGCGTCAGAAGTCGGGTTTGGCAATGTGATCGCCTCCCTTCCTGGGTTTAAGTCGTTGGCCGATTTTCTGTTGACGATGAAAACCAGCCCGCTGATTTCAGAAGCGTTGTCGATCAATGTACTCGCGGGGATCACCGGTTCCGCATCGGGCGGTATGAGTATTGCCTTGGATACGATGGGGGCAAAGTATCTCGCCTGGGCCCAAAGTGCCGGCATCGATCCGGAGTTGTTGCACCGGATCGCCTCGATGGCCGCAGGCGGAATGGATTCATTGCCGCATAACGGTGCAGTCATTACATTGCTTGCGATCTGCGGGTTAACCCATCGCCAGTCCTACCCTGATATTTTTGCCATTACGGTAATCAAAACGTTGGTGGTTCCTGTTGTGATTGTGTTTTCCATGATGACCGGACTGGTTTGACATTTTGCAAGCGGTGGACGGGCTTTGTTCGTTGGTGGTGTGATCTGGCGTCAATTTTGAATTCGGGGAGGATCAAGATGGAAAAGAAACACCGTTTTTTCCGCCGGGTATTCCTTTTGCTGGTGTTGACGGTCTTGATGGGAGGCCCGACATTTGCCAAAACCGCTTTTTCCGCCGGGCAATTTATTCGTGATACGGCCCCTGACGGACGTGTTTACAAATTGTATATTCCCTCCGGTTATGATGGCACCACTCCTTTGCCGCTTGTCGTGATGCTTCATGGTTGTACGCAAAGCCCGGATGATTTTGCCGCGGGCACGGAAATGAATGCGTATGCCGAACAGAACCGCTTTTTTGTGGTCTATCCCGAACAACCCGTTTCGGCGAATCTGAGTAAATGTTGGAATTGGTTTGATTCGTCCAATCAGTCGCGGGGGCGGGGAGAACCAGCCTCGATTGTGGGAGTGGTCAACAA
Organism: Thermoactinomyces sp. CICC 10523; assembly: GCF_016055105.1. NCBI lineage: Bacteria > Bacillati > Bacillota > Bacilli > Caryophanales > Thermoactinomycetaceae > Thermoactinomyces > Thermoactinomyces sp. CICC 10523. The sequence continues at coordinate 9,970 of NZ_JAECVX010000017.1, read as the reverse complement.
GATCAAGAGCAATTATCCGGTGGACAGCCGGCGTGTTTATGTGGCCGGTTTGTCTGCCGGTGGAGCCATGAGTGTGATTTTGGGAGCGGCTTACCCGGATGTTTTTGCCGCGATTGGTGTTGGTTCCGGTCTGGAATACAAGGCTGCGACCTCCGTGTTATACTCCGGGACAGCCATGCTGTATGGCGGGCCTGACCCGGTACAACAGGGGAATTTGGCTTATCAGGCGATGGGGGGATATGCGCGCGTCGTGCCAACCATTGTTTTTCACGGGACAGCCGACTACACGGTTAATCCCGTCAATGGAAATCAGATTATCTCCCAATGGGCGCAAACCAATGATCGGGCCAGCGACGGAATGGATAACAACAACATTGATGATCAGGCGGATGTCACTTCATACCGGTCCGTGCCAAACGGGAGAACTTATACAGACTCCCTTTACAAGGATCAGAACGGAACGGTTGTAATGGAAAAAATCATGGTGAATGGAATGGGACATGCCTGGTCGGGGTGCAGCGCTGCCGGGACCTATACGGATCCGACAGGGCCGAAAGCCAGCTCGATCATCTGGAATTTCTTTGACAGTCATCCCAAGTAAATGAAAGAAATGAGAGTCGCTTCCTGTAAGAGGGGGTGGCTCTTATTTGTTTTTGGATAAATTGGTTCTTTTAACAGGTTCAATGATTCTATCAATTGCATTTATTAATAGAGAGATAAAAACTACTTGTTTACAAAGGGGGATTTTAAATGGGGAGTTCCAAAATTCGTGCTCTCCATGAGCTGCGGGCTGCAATCAAGGAACTGGGCGATGCGATGAATTTTTTAGCGGCGAACCGATTTGAAAGTGCAGAAAACGAGATTGGTGACGCGCTTGTACTCATCGGCCGGGCCATTAGAAATATCAATCGCGCTGAGGCTTGCAGGAGGTTTGTTCCCTGCAAAAATTCATTGAAATCCAAGTAAGGGCTTCCGGTCAACACTGCGAAGCTTCTAAAAGAGAGAGGCACTTCGCGGAATAAGGTGTTCATCTTTCCCTGCGAAGTGCCTTTTTGCCGAAGATTGCATGCGGCCGTACACAGTCCATCCACCAAGAAAACATATCATCCGGTGATCGTTATCGTTTTTAATGATGATCATAAACTTAAAATTTACCGGACAAGCCGGATCCGTCTTTACAACAAGAAAAAGCAGCGGTTGTCCACTGATCGGCCGGAAGAGGAAAAGGGGGTGAAAAGCACGTTTCGGCCTCTCTTTTTTCTCAGAATGATCTCCGCTTATCCGAGAGATTTGAGGTGGTTCTCTTATTGCAGACGCAATTGATCAAAATTCGTGACATGATAAAATCGAACCTATTTTAAAAGATTTGTGATAAAATTATTACGGAAAGTCAAGGGGGGTGGATGACCAAATATTGGATGGGATACAGGGTGACCGGATAGTTCACTCTTCCGTTTTTTGTCGTCTTTTTGATAAATAGTCATCTTTGTCCGGAGGGGAGTTACGCTATAATATTAAAACAATAAATAACCGAACGAAAGGTTTATTTATTCCCACTCCGGAAGTTCAATCGATCTTGGAAAGGAGGAGTCTCATTTGGGGTAATCGTAACGGTCTTCATGGGAGCCGGCAACCAGCATTGGCTTGATCTTGAACTTCCATCTGAACTGCCTGTTTCCAAATTGATTCCCATGCTGGCCGATGCTGTCAAAAACGAAATGCAGGAGATGGAAGACGGAAAGCAGATTCTGGAAGTCAGAGCCGAAACCGGTGATTGGCGGAAGCTCGACGAGACGAAATCGCTGGATGACTACAAGGTTATGGATGGCGCTTATCTGCGGTTCCGAATTCAACCGGAAAATGAGCTGCAATTGATCCGGCAACAACAGCTGGAACAAATGAGAAAACAAAGAATCATCGGTTCGCTTGAAGCATTTCGGACCGATTATTAAAGAGCAAAGGGGGGAAGTCGCTTGAACATTCTTTTTCAAAGATCACCACGGATGAAACAGGATTTGCCGCGTACTGTGGTAGAGATTCGCCAACCTCCAAAAAAGCCCCAGCGGCCGTCTTTCTCATATTCTTCCTTGATCATTCCGCTTGTTATGACTTTGGGAACCATCGGTCTTTATCTTTATATGAGTTCGTCCGGCAATGGTTATTCCAACCCGAACTTTTTAGTTTTTCAAATGGTTTCAACTTCAATGATGACGGTATCTTACACGATTCCTTTTTTCGTATACCTGTCGAATAAAAGGAAATATAAGCGAGCACTGGCCCAGAGGACGGCTACATACAGGGAAAGCCTGAAAAAACACCGGGAAGAGCTGCAAATACTGGTGGACCGTCAGGCTGCCTTGCTGAAGGAATGGAATCCGGCTCCGATGCAATGCATGCGGCGGATTCAAACACGGGTCAGCTCGTTGTGGGAGCGTTCTCCCTTTGATGCCGACTTTTTGTCCCTGCGCTTGGGAAATGGTGAACAACCTTCCACGATCACGATTGAGACGCCCGATCAGGAAGAGTACGACCAGGACCCCTTGATTAAAGAGGCGAAACAGCTCGCCCGGGAGTTTTCGAAGGTTTCGGATGTGCCCGTTTCGCTCCCGCTGAACAAGGCGCATGTCGTGGGAGTGGTCGGCGACCGAGCCTCGATGCTCAATGCGATCCGCAGCCTGGTGCTCCAACTGGTGACGCATCACTCGCCGGATGAAGTAAAAATCGTTTCCTTTTATTCGGAAGATGAAGCGGATCAGTGGAATTGGATCCGCTGGTTGCCGCATGTATGGGATGACCAGCGGAAGCGGAGATTTCTGGCGACCAATCCGCGGGATGCCCGGGAGTTGACCGACCATTTATACGAGATTCTGAACCGCCGCAGGCAGAGTCGCCGGCCCGGACTCGCGAACGAGCCGCAAGTTCCTTTTTATGTGTTTATCATCTCAGACCCCAGTCTGATCGAGGAAGAAGTCATTGTGCCCATGCTGCTGAAAGAAGGCGGAAAAGTGGGCGCCCGCACCCTGCTTCTGTCAGAATCAAAAAACACGCTGCCAATGGAATGCCACGCCATTCTGGAAGTTCATCGCAATCACGGGACATTGCAGGAAACCAATTATCTGCAAACCGGGGAGGACTGGGAATATACCTTTCAGCCCGATTTTGTCTCCGTTGAAGTGGCGGATCAAACGGCCCGTTCCCTTGCGCCGGTTCGTTTGAAAGCCAATAAATCGCGGCAGATTCCGCAAATGCTCACGCTGTTTGATTTGGTGGAAGCGAAGAATCTGGATGATCTGGATGTCACACGGCGTTGGGAGCAAAACCGCTACCCCAATACATTGCCTGTTTCCGTCGGGATGGGAACGGGCGGCAAGCGCGTATACTTAAATATTCACGATAAAATTGAACGAAAGGGACATGGCCCCCACGGATTGATCGCAGGAACGACGGGTTCGGGGAAAAGTGAAGTGATCCAGGCTTTGATCGCTTCGCTGGCGCTCAACTACCATCCGCACGATATCGTATTCCTGCTCATCGATTATAAAGGGGGAGGAATGTCGAACACCTTTGAGCATTTACCGCATCTGGTCGGTTCAATCACCAACCTGGACGGGAACCTGATCGAAAGAGCGAAAATCTCTTTGAGAGCTGAATTGATGAGGCGTGAGAAACTGTTTAAGGATGCGGGAAATCTTCAACATATCGATGAATATTTCCAATCGCCGATGAGAGAAAAGAATCCGCTCCCGCATCTGGTGATTATCATCGACGAGTTTGCGGAGTTGAAAAAAGAGCAACCCGAGTTCATGAATGAATTGATCTCCATTGCCGCCAAAGGAAGGACGCTGGGAGTTCACCTGATTCTGGCCACGCAGAAACCGAGCGGCGTTGTCGACGATAAAATCTGGAGTAACTCCCGTTTTCGCATCTGTTTGCGCGTGCAGGAAGAAGCGGACAGTAAGGAAATGATCAAAATCCCGGATGCTTCCTGGATTACGACGCCAGGACGGGGCTATTTCCAGGTGGGGAGCAACGAGTTGCTGGAACTTGTCCAGTTCGCCTGGAGCGGTGCGCCTTACCGTCCGGAAACTGAAACGGTACAAGAAGCAGTGATCAGTGAGGTGACGCTGACAGGGCGTCGCATTAACCGCTCTTCGCCCGTGATCTCGACGGCCAAGAAGCAGAAGGGACGGAGCAAAAAACAATTGGATGTCCTGGTCGATTATCTGAACCGGGAAGCAAAAGCATTGGGGATAGAGACATTGCAGGGACCCTGGCTTCCGCCGCTGCCGACACATATCTCTTTGGACGAACTCCGGCCTCCGGAGCGGAAAGGCTGGGACGGAAAAACTTGGCAGCCGTCAGCGGCTTGGCTGGATCCGGTGGTCGGTCTGGTGGATTCCCCGTCCAACCAAACGCAGTATCCGTTGAATATTCCGCTTAATGAAGGACACCTGCCCGTCTACGGGATGCCCGGAACGGGAAAAACAACCTTCGTTCAGACACTGCTGCTCTCTTTGGCACTGGATCATTCACCCGACGATGTACATATGTACGTCCTTGATTTTGGCCATATGTTCAGAGACTTCAATGAGCTTCCGCACATGGGGGCCATTATTCGGGATGATGAGCCGGACCGGGTGAGACGACTCTTCCGCTTTTTGATGAAGGAAATGCACCGTCGGCGGGAGAAAATCGCCCAGTCAGGGGCAAAAACATTTTACTCCTACCGCAAGTCTTTATCCGAACCGGTGCCCGCGATTATCGTGGTCATCGATGGATACCTGACCTTCAAAAGCACATTTGAAGAAGAACACGCCGATTTGGAGCAGTTGCTGCGCGCCGGCGGCAGTTTCGGGATTTACTTTATCGTTACCACCAACCAGGTCAGCGACATGTACGACCGGGTAAGAAACAATTTCTCGCTCGGTGTTTCGTTTGAGCTGGCGGATCCGTCAGACTATTACTTTGCGGTGGGCCGCCTCAGATCGCCGCTGGTGAACTTGCCGGAAGGGCGTGGGTTTGTCAAAGGAAGTGTGCCGCCGCTGGAGTTTCAGACCGCCTTGGCCTCAGAAGGAAGCGATGAGATCGAACGGGCCAACACGTTGCGCCAAAGAATTCGCACACTTGCCGATTCGTGGCAAGGAAATTACCCGAAAGCGATCGAATCCCTGCCGAAAGAAATTGAATTGAAAGAAGTGCTGGCCAAACACGAGGCTGATCCTGACCAACCTGAATTGACGCCGCTGAGGGTTCCGGTTGCCATCTCGATGGATGACTTGACCCCGTTCTATGTCAATTTGAAAGACGGCCCTTATTTTGTCGTCGGCGGCTCGATTGAAGGGGGAAAAACCTCATTTTTGCAAACTTGGATCTTGTCCCTCGCCTATTTCCATCCGCCAAGCGAGCTGGAGGTTTACGTCATCGACTTCCGGCCGAGCGGGCTCGGTTTGTCCGCGCTGATGGGCCTTCCGCACCTGAAAGGATATGCTTCGGATGAAACCGAACTGGCCGGGTTGCTCGAGAAACTGGGACCGATATTGGACCAGCGGGCAAAGACCAAAACACTTCCTCCATGGGCGGAGCAGACGGAAACCGGGGAAAAAGAACCGGCGATTTTTCTGGTTATCGACGATGCCGATTATTTCAGCAAGCGGCTGAACAATTATGACTTGCAAAATTCCCTTAACAATATTGTCAGCCAGGGACGGAACAAAAACTTTTATGTGGCGATTGCCGGATCACCTTCCAATTTCCCCTACAGCAGCAACGATTGGCTGTCTGAAGTGAAAGGGATGGAGACAGGCTTTTTATTTGCCAGCCTGGACATCAATGATCTCTCTTTCTTTAAAATCCCGTCATCTGAAGCAAGGTCCTCCAATCCGGCGATCCAGAAAACGCTTGGTCCGGGCGAAGGGTATTTTGCCAAGCGGCGCTATGAGAAGGTCAAGGGAGCAGTGCCCTTTTCGGCCAACGTTTCCCCGATGGACTGGATCAGAACGTTGCAGGAACGCTGGATGAGCACGAAAAACTGAAGACGGTTGAAAAAAATATCGGCTCCGACTCCATTCACCCGGAGAGAGGCGGATTCGGAGCCGATGAAACCTCATGTCGCTGTCAGGAATTTGATGTTTTGAAATAACATTTCCGTTTCCGACAAAATTATAAAAAAGAAAAGATTGCAAAGAGATTCTATTTTATATATAATCTTTAGAGTAATAGTTAAGCCTTTTTAGAGAGGGGTTTTGCAATGGCACGGATTCTTATTAATCCGGATGAAATCGATGCCGTGGCAAAAGATTTCCAAGCTAAACGGGAACAAAGCCAACAACTCATTCAACAACTCGATTCCCGTATCAACGGACTCGAGGGTCACTGGGATGGTATGACGAAGCAAAAATTCTTCCAAGATTTCCAAGAAGCTAAGAAAAATATGCAAAACTTCGTTCAGCTTCTCGATAACATTTCCCAAGCATTGACCCAAATCGCTACGAAATTCCGTCAAACGGACCAGGCTTAACCCGAGAACTGCAAACAGCTACTTACTTCTGTGGGACAGAACTGACCTTTGGTCGAGCCTGTCCCCTTTTTCTTTTCCATTACTGGTGAAGAGGTGAATCCATTACGGAGATGAGAACGGTATTTCAGCGATGGATCATTGCCCTGCTCCTTTCCCTCGTCGGAGCCGGGATGTTATACAGCGGTCATGCCTATGCAGGCGGGGGCAGTTTCAACGTTCCCCAGGTGAATGACCATTTTGACCAGGTCAAGCCAGGGCCGACGCCGGTCAAAGAGTCCCTTGTGACCAAGTCCCAATCTTCCGGGGATAAACCGGGGATGTGGAATTCGTTCAAAAACGCTTGTTCCAACGCCTGGAACGGTTTCAAAAACGGGATCAGCTCAGCCTGGGAAGGCACGAAACATGCTGTCAGCAGCGCCTGGAACAGCTTCAAAAAAGGGGTTGTCACAGCATGGAACTGGACGAAGGCAAAGACATCCCAGGCGTGGAACTGGATTAAAGCCACCGTAACGCGAATCACCATGGCCACAGTAATTACCTTGGCCTTCGTCTTTGGCCTGTATATGCGCTTCCAGCGGGCGGTGAACAACGCGATCATCAACTTCGGCAAAACCTTGCTCAACTGGGGCCGGACGGGGGTTGAAAAAACATACAACTATGGGAAAAGCATCGCCGATCCCCCGGTTGATAACAGCACGCCGTATGGAATATTGGATGATGAGCTGCCAAGTGATAAGGATTTGGCTTATGCTTCGCAGTTGGCTTATTTTAATAAACTTTCAGGGGATTTAGTGCATGATAAACTTGGTTCAGATTGGGATATAAGAGAACATATTGATTTACCAAATGATCTTCAAGCATACGTTTTTCAAAATGACAAGACAAATCAGGTTATTATCGCCTTCCGGGGAACGCAGGAACTACAGGATATCCTGGATGCGGACAGGCATATTGCTTTGGGTGACGATATCTTTAACGATCAAGCGATTGCTGCCCGTAAGTTTGTGGAAGAAGTCATCAATGATGAGAATTACCAAGGTTATAGGTTTGTGTTAACGGGTCATTCGCTTGGAGGGTATTTGGCCGATGACTGCGGGGCCAGGTATCGCATTCCCACAGTTACCTTTAACGCTCCGGGGAAAAATCTTTACCCCAATACCAATGCTTCAATCCTTATCGGTGGGCTGGCCGGGCCGCTCAATGAGCGGTTCAGATATTTCATTAATATGTTAAGTCCGGAAAATCGAAAAGAAGCGGTAAACGAAAAACTGGGGAATTACGATAAGCTGATCCGCAACTACCGGTTTGATGACGATGTGGTTGGCTCTCTCGGTTATCGTCCGGGAACCACGTATGACATCAGCAGAGAAGGAGAAAAAATCGAAGATAAAGGGTTAGATAATCACATCTGGGATTCAAACCCGATTGGTGATATTGTTGAAGGGAGCCACAGCATCAAAAATTTCACCGGCTATGATGATAAGCATGGTAAGGAGATTGATACACCGATTCTGAAACTTTTCGACAAAGACGGAAATCTTGTCAAACGAAAATAAAGGATGTGAAGGCATGCAAAATACTTGGAGGAGATTGGGAACCAGTGTCGGTACAATCATCGTGCTCCTGATGCTGATGCTTCTGGTTAGTGGTTGCACCTCCGAATCTATTTTGCCAAAGGATGAGTCTTACATGACCCAAACAGAAGAAAAAAAGGTAAAAGAAGCAGCGATCCAGTATATTAAAAACAGGTACAATAAGGGATTTGAAGTCAAGCAGGTTAGTAAAGACCATGTCTTCGGCGGTTATTACATTATTGAAGGATATATGGAGGATGGCAAGAATACGCAGGTTTATATTACGGGAAATCCCCCAAATGATTTTGATGATACGTATGTAGCCAGGTTGTGGGAGAATGAATTAGAGCCACGGATCAAAGGGATTGCAGAGCAAAGCTTTGATTTGAGACTAATGAAGCCGGTTGGCTACAGCTCTGGTAAAAAGAGGGCGAAATATACAGGGGAGGTACCCTCAGTCTATGAAGTATTGAAAAATGGCGGGGATCAGGACTTTGAATTGAATTTGGATTTGGAAGTGTATCCGCATAATGGAAAATTTGAGGAGGACATCTCCAAGTTTCTAAATGAGTTGAGAAAGATGAATTTTAATAATGTCATAATCACGATATATGTATATAAAGATGAACTTAAAACAGCACCCAAAAATATCAGGACAGGAAAATACTTACTTTATCGTTACAACATCTTTGGGGACATTCAAAAAATCGACATCAACAATTTGGATCAGTATAAGACGGTGATTAAACATTAAAGGATTTGAAATGGAGACAAAAACACCCATTGGACAGAGCAGTTTAAGTCGCTCTGTCTTTTTTCTGGTTCCAAACGATTATTAAGTAGTGCAATATGTTTATTTATAACTAAAGGTTGTGAACACATGAAAAAGCTGTGGGATCGATTAAGATCAGATGTGGTTTCTAGCATAATGCTCCTGATGCTTGCAATCCTGGTGAGCGGTTGCAGCACGGAAACTCTTTTGCCAAAGAATGAGTCTCACATGACCCAAACCGAAGAAAAAACAGCGAAGGAAAAAGTAATCCAGTATGTAAAAAGAACATATCAAAAGAATTTTATCATTACGGATATTGATAAAGACCATGTTATGGGTGGCTATTATGACATTCATGGTTTTGTGCAAGACGGAAAGGAAAAAACGACTTTTATGGTGACTTGGACACCACCAAATGGCTTTCGGGATTCCTATGCGCTTGCAAAATGGAGTAATGAACTTGAGCCGTGGATGAAAGAGACGGCTCAAAAGACAATGGACTTATGGAAAATGGAAAATATGACTTATGGTTACAAGGACAACGTCGAAAACAAATATACTGGAGATGTTCCTTCTGTATTTGAGATTTTGAAAAGAGGAGATAAAGATCTTTCGTTGGTTGTTTCCTTTAACATTTACGATCATCGTGGACAATCTCAAGCACTGATCTCCAAGTTTTTAAACGAGCTTAAAAAAATGAACTTTAACGAAGTAATTATCGAAATCTTTGTCTATGATGACAAACTCAAAACCGCTTCAAAAAATATAGACACTGATAAATATGCGATATATCGTTATAACATCTCAGGGGACATTCAAAAAATAGACATCAACAATCTGGATCAGTATAAGACGGATTTAAGATAGTCTTTGGTATTAAAGAAGAAGGTTCAAGTTGGTTCACAACTGTACGGATCCATTGGACAGAGTAGCTCGAATCGCTCTGTCCTTTTTTATGGTTCCAAACGATTTGATACAAGAGACCTTATTTCTCAGCATTCAAAGAATGATCAAGTCCAAAATTATGTGTAAATTTCCACGGTCAGAAAAAGTCGGCGTTCAACTTATGCGTGTGACTTTTGGCTGAGGTTTTTCTTTGGATTTTCG
>NZ_JAECVX010000016.1:0-58903 GCF_016055105.1 Thermoactinomyces sp. CICC 10523 | reverse complement strand
TGAGCCAGGATCAAACTCTCCGATAAAGATCTAGCTCAAAAAGAATCAACAGGTCATGCTTCACTCTTTAGTTTTCAAGGAACACATCGAAATTCTTTTTCTCAACCGCGTTTCGCGGCGACAATTTATATATTATCAAACCGAAAAGCAAGTGTCAAGAACTTTTTTTCGAGAACATCGATATCGCAAAAGCGACAGAAAATAATATAACAAGCACTATACGGTTATGTCAACTGTTTTTTTTCACCTCTGCCCCAGAACTTGATTGAGTGCATCATGGGTCAACCGGTTTAATCTCTCTACTTTTTGATCACTGTCGACATCAAGATAAGGAGATGCTTTCAAAATCTCAAACACTTTTTTCAACTTCTCCTCACCATACGTCTCCACCAGATTTTTAAATTGAAGATATGCGCTCAAATAATAGCGTCCCGCCTCATCCGACGGCAAACGCTCCAGCCTTTTCTGCTCCAATTCGGCGATGGACAAGGGCTGAAACTGCCGTGGTACCGAATGAATCCAATGGAAGTCCGGCAACAGATGCGCCTCATAAAACATCGCCGCCCCTTCCTGAAGCCAATACGCAGCATTATCATTGGTCAATTCGCTGATCAACTGGTGCGTCAGTTCATGGATCATGCCGGAAGCAAACCATGCCGGGTCCACATTTTCGGCGATAAACTTAATTGACTGATTCGCTTCATGCCATCCCGCCGCCCACCCGGGCAATGAGGGTTTCACTGATTCGCGGAATAGCTCGGGATCCCGGTACAGCTTTACCTCAACCCGGCCCGGAGTCCATCCGTATTTACGATTAAAAGCGGCCACACCCTTGCTCAATGAGGAAAAGGCCAATCGCGCGAGCTTTTGCAAGGAGGCATCCGTATAATAAACGGAAATCATCCCGTTTCCCAAGCGGGCAAAAACCAAGTCGGAATCCTTCCATCCATTGCGCGTCCGCTCGAACAAAACAGGAAAAGAGACGCGGTGAAACTCTTCTCTTAACCGGTAAGTTTGCTCCAAATGCACTTTAACCCGATTTTCACTCAATTCGGTAAAACAGACGGGATGAATATGGAACGAACCCGGTTTCATCACTTTTACCGCATCCTGAAACCAACGTTTCTGCTCCTGGATGTACATCGGCTTTCCGCTGTTCAGCAGGGGAACATACAATTTCCATTTATGCTCGTTAACCGCTTTTTCCTTCTGCTTAAGCAAACGAAGGATTTCCTTCTCCTTATTCTGATCGGCCAGATGGCAACCGGCACTCTGCTCCGCCCTGCCGCTGTTCGGGACAAGCAACAACAGACAGGAGATCAGGCATGATAGAAGAACCCGGATGACCGGCACAGGCATTGAATTTCCTCCTTTACACCGGAATACTCCCTTAGTTTGAATCGATTGCCAAAGGTTATACACCAATTCGGCGCCGTCGGTGATAAACAAAAAATGGGGCTGTCCGGCATATTCCGAACAAACCCCAAATCATCCGATTTCATATCGCGCCCAGATAGATAAAACGGAACACAAAAATCACCCCGAGTATATACACCAAAGGATGAACCCGTTTGCCTTCCCCCGCAGCCAATTTCAGAAGCGGATAAATGATGAACCCGGCGGCAATTCCGGTGGCAATGCTGAAGGACAGAGGCATCAGAATCATGGTGATAAAAGCGGGGACTGCATCAGAGAAGGAATCCCATTCAATTTTTCGCAAATTCCCCGCCATCAGCACCCCGACGATGATCAAAGCCGGAGAGGTGATCGCCGGCACGGAAGCAAGTGTCTCCACGATCGGAAAGAAAAAAATGGAGACTGCAAAGCACAGCGCTGTCGTAACCGATGTCATGCCGGTTCGTCCTCCAGAAGCGACTCCAGCGGTCGATTCGATATACGAAGTGACTGTGGAGGTGCCAAAGACGGCTCCCACCATCGTGGCAATCGAATCGGTCAGCAAAGCACGCCCCGCCCGCGGAAGTTTATTCTCTTTCAGCAGACCGGCCTGACTAGCCACACCGACCAATGTTCCGGCATTATCAAACAAATCCACAAACAGAAATGAGAAGACGATCGTAAAAATTCCCAGATCGAAGGCACCTTTTAAATCCAGATGCATAAAGGTCGGTGCCACGCTCGGCGGCATGGAGAAAACATGGGACGGGATCTTCACTTGCCCGGTGAACATGCCAACGACCGCCGTCACGATCATGCCGATAAAAATCGCCCCTTTCACCCGGCGAACCATCAGGATGACCGTAATCAGCAGCCCGAACAGTGTCAGCAAAATTTCCGGTTTTTGAATCGCCGGATTCAGGGAAACAAAAGTAGCCGAAGAAGGAATAATGATGGCAGCATTTTTAAACCCGATAAAGGCGATAAAAAGCCCGATTCCTGACGAAACGGCATATTTCAATGTTACCGGCATCGAATTGATAATCATTTCGCGAATCTTGGTAACGGTCAGCAAAAAGAAAACGACCCCGGAAATAAAAACTGCACCGAGAGCCTGTTGCCACGGAATCTTCATTCCCAGAACAACCGTAAACGCAAAGTAAGATAATAACCCGACCCCCGGTGCCAACGCAATTGGATAGTTGGCGACAACCCCCATCAAAAACGTGCCGACGATGGCCGAGAGAGCAGTCCCCATAAAGACCGCTCCCAGGTTCATGCCCGCTTTGCCCAAAAGTGACGGAGCCAGCAACAAGATGTACGCCATCGTGAAAAATGTGGTGACGCCCGCTAAAATCTCCGTTTTCAAGTTGGTTTTGTGCTCGTCAAAACGGAAGTATTTGGCAATGGTTGTCATATTGTCTCCCCTTTTCGATCATTCCCATTCGATGGTTGATGGCGGTTTGGAAGTGATATCGTAAACCACGCGGTTCACATCATCCACCTCGTTAATGATGCGGTTGGAAATCCGCTCCAACAGGTCAAAGGGAAGCCGGGCCCAATCCGCTGTCATCCCGTCAATGGAAGTTACCGCGCGAATCCCCACCGTATAGGCATAGGTCCGTACATCTCCCATCACACCCACGCTGCGAAAATCGGGAAGTGCGGTGAAATACTGCCAAATCTCCCGATCCAATCCCGCTTTTTTAATCTCTTCGCGCAGAATCGCATCCGAATCGCGAACGATACGCAATTTTTCTTCTGTCACTTCACCAATCACGCGAATGCCGAGCCCCGGTCCCGGGAAAGGCTGGCGCCAGACAATTTCTTCCGGCAGGCCAAGATCAAGCCCCACTTGGCGCACTTCGTCCTTAAACAGCGTATTGAGCGGCTCGATCAATTCCATTTTCATATCTTCCGGCAATCCGCCCACGTTATGGTGCGATTTGATCGTATGGGCCGTCTCTGTGCCCGATTCGATAATATCCGTATATAATGTTCCTTGCCCCAGGAAGCGGTGGTCTCCGAATTTGGCCGACTCTTCCTCAAAGACCCGGATAAACTCATTCCCGATGATTTTCCGTTTCTGTTCAGGATCGGTAACGCCTTTGAGCTTGCTCAAGAAGCGGTCTTTTGCATCCACTTTCACCAGATTCATCTTGAAATTTTTCCCGAATGTCTCAACGACGCTTTCTGCTTCTCCTTTGCGGAGCAAGCCGTGATCGACGAACATGCAGGTGAGCTGATCCCCGATCGCCTTATGAATTAATGCGGCCACCACGGAAGAATCGACACCGCCGCTCAAAGCGCACAATACTTTTTGGTCACCCACCTGTTCGCGGATTTCGCGCACTTTGTCTTCAATAAACGTTTTCATGCTCCAATCACCGGAACAGTGGCAAACGTCATAAAGAAAATGGCGAATCATGTCCAATCCGTGCAAAGAATGGCTCACTTCGGGATGAAATTGCACGGCATAGATGTTTGCTTCCGGGTTGCTCATTGAGGCAACGGAGGCAGAGTCGGTTTTGGCATCCACCCGGAATCCTTCCGGCGGCGCAGTAACCACGTCGCTATGGCTCATCCAAACCGTTTCCTTTTTGTCAAGGCCTTTGAAAAGCGGGCTGTCGGACACCACTTCGATTTCCGCTTTTCCGTACTCCCGCCTGTGCGCGCGCTCTACCTTTGCTCCAAAGTGGTAAGCGATCATCTGCATTCCGTAACAAATCCCCAAAATCGGGACGCCGAGTTCAAAGATTTCCGGATCGCACTTTGGCGCATTTTCAGCGTATACGCTGTTGGGACCACCTGAAAAAACAATCCCTTTCAGATTCATTTCTTTCAGTTTTGCCGCTGAAACCGTATAGGGGAGCAGTTCGCTGAAAACGCCGAGATCACGGATTCGGCGCGCGATCAACTGGTTATACTGGCCGCCGAAATCCAAAACGACAACGCGTTCCAATGTTTTTTCCATCAACCATCCCTCTTTTCACCAATACTAAAAAACCGGGGTCCCATACCGCAAAACGGCGATACAAGACTCCGGCCATAAAAAACGATTCTTCATTTGCAAACGAGATGAAGAAGCATGAGTTCCGAAGACTTATCACCCGTAGTCCGGCTATTTACGGCAGCCGGGTAGAAACGTTCAGGCCGTATCCCCAAACATATACGGTTTTCAGGCAGAAAAAAACCAACCTTATGATAACAAGCCGTCATAAACGCGGTCAAGCAAAGGATAGCGCCAATCAACTATTTCCATTTTTTCGAGATTTGCCTTTGACAACGGTTCTGTCTATACGATTCTCCCGAAGCAGCGAGTTCATACGTGATTGATTACCTTTCCCGCCCGGGGATGACATTTTTTTCTGCTATGTTATAATTATCCTTAGCCACTTACTTAAAATTAGTTATAAAATAATTTACAGGCTCATCGCACACTCTAATTTTATTAATCCAAAGAAATGGAGGAGCAACAGATGTCGTTAATTTTTAACCCGTTTACGCAAAAAAATGTTACGTTGAATAACCGGATCGTTCTTTCTCCAATGTGCATGTATTCAGCCGATGACGATGGCAAAGTAACTGATTGGCATATTGTCCATTACGGTACGAGAGCCGCGGGAAAAGTCGGGCTGCTCATACTGGAAGCTACCGCAGTGGAAAGCCGGGGACGAATCAGCGCCAAAGACCTGGGCTTGTGGAATGATGAGCAAATGGCAGGGTTAAAGCAGATCGTTTCCTTCGCCCATTCGCAAGGAGTAAAAGCAGGAATCCAATTGGCTCACGCCGGGCGAAAAGCGGAAGTGGACGAAAGAATTATCGCTCCGAGTGCCATTCCGTTCAGTGAAGGAGGTCCCGTACCTGCGGAAATGGGACCCAAAGAGATCTCCGAAGTGATTCAGGCTTTTGCCGACAGCGCCAGACGGGCAAAAGAAATCGGCTTCGATGTCGTCGAGATCCACGCTGCACACGGATACTTGCTTCATGAATTCCTCTCTCCCCTCAGCAACAAGCGGACGGATGAATACGGCGGCGATTTGGAAGGGCGCTCCCGCCTGTTGAAAGAAGTGATCAAAGCCGTTCAGGCTGAATGGGGACAGGAACGTCCGCTTTACGTTCGCATCTCTGCCGTCGATTATCATCCCGACGGATTGCAAATTGAGGACAGCATCGCTTTGGCCCGTTTGCTCAAGGAATGGGGAGTCGACCTGATTGACGTTTCATCCGGAGGCCTTATTCCCAACCCGCCTTCCCGCATTTTCCCGGGTTATCAGGTTGCCTTTGCTGAAGCGATCAAAAAACAGGTTGGCATTGCCACTGGTGCCGTTGGTCTGATTACGACGACGGAACAGGCGGAAGAAATCCTCGGCAACGAGCGGGCCGACCTCGTTTTCCTGGCCAGAGAGCTCCTGCGCGATCCTTACTGGGTTCTCCATGCCGCACAGAAACTCGGAATTAATGATCTCGCACCGAACCAATACAGCAGAGCCTTTTAATCTATAATAAACACGCCCCCATGGAGCAACATTCCCACGGGGGCGTTTCATTATTGACCGACCGATCATCCATCAAGCCATTTGCCGCCAACGGATTGGCGCATGAGAGTCTGTTTAAAAGCGAACCTTTTGCCTGGAAAGTTGTTCTTCGAGATAGGCGAATTTTTTCTTCACCCGTTCATCCAGCGGATCGCCGTTCAGGGTGGTCATCAAATACAAATAATAAAACAGCCTCCTGTACCCAACAAAAAATTCGACTTGCTCCTCCCATCCCTCATCCAGTTCGTTTTCCAAAAAGTAACCTTCCATAAACGGGCCGAGGAACCGGGCTTTCCATTCATCCTGCCAGCTTTCCGGAACTGCGGATAAAACATGGTATACGGCAATGGCAATATCGTATGTATAAAAGTGGAATTTCATCCGATGGAAATGAACGGGAATAATCTCTTTAGCCGAACCGATCAAAAAATTTCCATGGTGAAAATCATTGTGAATGATTCCATAGGAACGATTCGTTCTGGAAAAGGAAGCGATTCTTTGCATTGAGGAAATAAAGCGGTCGACCAGCCGACCTTCGATAAAGGAAAAATCACGATGGTAAATTTCCCCTTCATTCCAATCATCAAATGAAGGAACTTCAAACCGTTCCAAAAAACGCCTGGAGAGAGAATGAATCTTTCCCATCGTTTCTCCCCATCTCCGAAACAAAGCCGGATTCCATTCTGCCGAATCAGCCGGACTCACCTTTCTGCCCGCAGGTTTTTCAAAGGAATAGATGCAACAGGGAAAGGGAAGGCGTACAATTGTCTCCACCGTCTGCCCACGAGCGGATAATATTTGTTTGGGAACGGGAACCCCTCCCCTGCGCAAGAAAGAAATCCATTGCAGTTCAGAATGCAATTGGGCTTTATCCTTGGCAGCAATTGGAACGAGCTGCAAAAAACAGGACTCGCCATCCCGTTCATATTCATAGATGCCTTGATCGTCGCCGCCGGCATACTTCAAGGTGCTTTCCGTTCCTTTAAACCTTCTGCACGCTTCTTCCACAATCTCTTTTTTCCACATAACATTAACCCACCTATCTGATTCCATTCCTTGCAAAATGAAGAATGTTCAAGATTTTTAATTTGATCTTTTTCCCCATCATAACATTAGCAGCCTTTGCTTTCTAACAAAAAGCTGCTGAATTCATCAGCAGCATCATTCCAAATAAGATTTTGGGTTTACCGTATGTCCGTTTTTCCAAACCTCAAAATGCAGATGGTTACCGGTCGCGCCGACAGAGTCCCCGTTGTTGCCCACAGCGGCAATCCGTTCCCCGCGGGTTACATGTTCACCGGCATGAACGGTAACCGTGCTCAAGAACATGTGAGCGTATCGGGTCATCAGCCCGTTTGGATGTTGAATATCGATAAACACTCCGTAACCTTCAGGGTCAGAGGTGCTCACCCGCAATACCACGCCATCATCGGCGGCATAAATCGGGGTTCCCGCCGGACGCGGGAAGTCGTCTCCCTTGTGGAAGTGATTTCCGCGATTCTGCATATAATTCCAATAAACAAAACCGCGGGTAGTCGGCCAGCCCAACACCCCGTTACCGGAATCAGAGTAACCGGCATATTTTTTCAGTACCTCATTTTCTTGCTGTTCATATTGCTGCAATTCGGCTTTATGCTTATCCAGTTCAGCTTCATATTGCTTAACCGCTTCATTTGCCTTCTTCATTTCCGCATTCAGGCTCTTTTGCTTCTCTTGCAGCTCCGCCTGTTGCTTTTGCAAATTTTGCTGTGCGGTCAGATATTCATTAAATACCTGATAATCGCTCTCCACGATCAGGCGCAGCACTTCGTATCGTTTGAGAAAATCACTGAAAGAACCGGCAGCGAGCAACTGGGCCATGTATCCATTGTCCCCTTGCAGATAAATCCGATTCAATTTGTCTCCCAAAGCCTGCCTCGATTGCTCCAACACTTTCTTGTTGGATTCGATGCTTTTGTTCAACTTGGCAATCTGATCGTTCAAAGCGCCTGCTTTGGCCTCAATCTCATTAATGGCCTTCTTCTTGCCTTCGATCATCTTTTCGACTTTGTCAATTTCCGCTTTAGACGCAGTTTGTTTTGATTTGATATCTTTCAACTTTTGTTTGCCCTCGTCAGCGTTGGAGGACGCGTTTGCAGTCGGAATCGTCTTGTCCACAGGCCCGAAAGACAGCCCAAACGCCAAACAAACAGCGAGAACGGACATGACCAGTTTGCTCTTCATCAGCCTTCTCCTCTTTCCCATTGTATGTAACGGTAACCCTGATCTCTTTATTCCCTCATCATTTTATCAACAATAGAAGAATTGTCTCAGTTTTTGCCCGAAAAATTACCTTTTTGTCTACATTTTATATTTCCAAAAACCCCATCCATCACCATATCGGAAGATAAAAGCGAAAATCAACCTCTGCGTAAAAATAAAAACTCCCGCAGGAAAATTCCCGCAGGAGTTGAACAGATCGGGCGATTACATCATGCCGCCCATGCCGCCCATACCCATGTCCGGAGCACCGGATGCGTTTTTGTTTTCTTCCGGTTTGTCGGCAACAACCGCTTCCGTGGTCAGGAACATAGCGGCAACAGAAGCAGCGTTTTGCAAAGCGGAACGGGTTACTTTTGCCGGATCCACAACACCAGCTTGGATCATGTTTACCCATTCGCCAGTGAGGGCGTTGAATCCGATGCCTACGTCTTCTTTTTTCAAGCGTTCAACGATGATCGAACCTTCGAGACCTGCGTTGTGGGCAATTTGACGTACCGGTTCTTCAAGTGCACGTTTGATAATGCTTACGCCGGTTTTTTCATCACCCACAGGCAAGGAAGCCTCGAGTTCAGCTACAGAGCGGATCACGTTCACAAGCGCGGTACCGCCTCCGGCTACAATTCCTTCTTCAACTGCAGCACGGGTTGCGTTGAGTGCGTCCTCGATCCGCAATTTTTTCTCTTTCAGCTCGGTTTCGGTAGCAGCGCCCACTTTGATCACAGCTACGCCGCCAGCCAACTTAGCCAAGCGCTCTTGCAATTTTTCTTTGTCGAATTCGGAAGTGGTTTCTTCCAATTGTTGACGGATTTGAGCCACGCGCGCTTTGATTTCGCTTTGGTCACCATAACCGTCGACGATGATCGTATCTTCTTTGTTCACGCGCACTTGACGGGCACGGCCGAGCTGTTCAAGTCCGGTCGTTTTGAGGTCGAGACCCAATTCTTCGGTGATTCTTTGACCACCGGTAAGAATGGCGATATCATCGAGCATCGCTTTGCGGCGATCACCGAATCCAGGAGCTTTTACGGCAACAGCGGTGAAGGTACCGCGCAATTTGTTCACAACCAGGGTGGCAAGCGCTTCCCCTTCCACGTCTTCAGCGATGATCAAGAGCTGTTTGCCTTGTTGCACCACTTTTTCAAGGATCGGGAGGATTTCTTGGATGTTGCTGATTTTTTTGTCGGTGATCAAGATGTACGGTTCATCGAGAACAGCTTCCATTTTGTCCGTATCGGTAATCATGTACGGGGAGATGTAACCGCGGTCGAATTGCATCCCTTCAACCACTTCGAGTTCAGTGTTGAAGCCTTTGGATTCTTCAACGGTGATAACCCCGTCTTTACCCACTTTTTCCATTGCTTCGGCAATCAATTGGCCGGTTTCTTCGTCGTTGGCGGAAATAGCGGCTACTTGGGCGATCGAATCTTTGCCTTCGATCGGTTTTGCAATTTCCTTGATCTCATTTACCGCAGCATTTACTGCTTTTTCGATCCCTTTGCGCAATACCATGGGATTAGCGCCGGCAGCCACGTTTTTGAGACCTTCACGGATAATCGCTTGAGCGAGAACCGTAGCGGTGGTGGTACCATCCCCGGCTACATCGTTGGTTTTGGTGGCAACTTCTTTTACGAGTTGTGCACCCATGTTTTCAAAAGCATCTTCCAATTCAATTTCTTTTGCAATGGTTACACCGTCATTGGTGATGAGCGGAGAACCGAACTTTCTTTCTAAAACGACGTTGCGTCCTTTCGGACCAAGGGTTACTTTCACAGCATTTGCAAGCGCGTCAACCCCACGCAGCATCGCACGGCGTGCATCTTCGCTGAATTTGATATCTTTAGCCATTTTCTTCCGTCCCCTTTCTTATGTAGGGTAATAATTTACACTCTCGTGTTTTAATGCAGGCGTATTGCTCAATCCGCCGCATTCTTGGCCCAACGAAGGCCTTTCTATGAAATCATCTCAGGCGGGATGGGATTGTTTACTCCACGATCGCGAGGATATCGCTTTCACGAAGGATGAGATATTCTTTTTCGCCGTACTTCACTTCGGTACCGGCATACTTGGAGAAGATCACCAGATCTCCTTCTTTTACTTCAAGAGGAATGCGGCTGCCTTTTTCGTCAATACGTCCGGTGCCGACAGCCACGATCCGTCCTTCTTGCGGTTTTTCTTTTGCGGTTTCCGGAAGGACGATACCGCTGGCCGTTTTTTCCTCTTTCTCAACGGGCTCCAATACAACACGGTCACCTAATGGTTTGATCATGGTAATAACCCTCCTTCATGAGGTGGATAATTTTGTCGATTGTTAGCACTCGCGACGGATGAGTGCTAACACAATTATTATGATATTCATCTATCCGGCATTTTTCAAGTATGCGGAAAAAAATTAATCAAAAAAAGAAAGGAGATGAATCGAGGAAAGTGCCAAACTCACTGTTCACCTGGTCCGGTCAAAATCACCTTCATTTCCGGTTCGGGCTGTCCTTTTCTCATCTCTTTCATTCGTCCCGTCCATGGAAAATGAATGGTTCTCCGATTTCTTCCGCAAAAACTGAATCACTTTTTCAGCAGAGATCCCGCCAAGATCCACTGATTCCTGCTCCCCGTGCTGTCCTCGGTCAACAGGGCCGGACCCGCCGAGTTCAATCGACCAACCGGTATGGAATATCCCTTTGCCGGTGGACATGTTTTGCCTTACACCTTCCGTCCATTTCAAGAGACCGACGGCTCCATTCACCAATACCTTGCAAACAGCGGAACGGACAGACGGAGACAGCAATAGGGCGGCAAAGCCGACAAGCAGCAACCAGCCGTACGATGAACGATTGGAATGCGAATTCCTCCACATCATATAATCTCCTCCAAATGGGTGTAGTCAAGAAAAGTGTGCCCCATCCGGATCTAATTATGTAGAAAAACAGCAGCCATCGACCGGGAATGATGGCTGCCTTAATGTTAATAGACTCCGTCCATCTCCACCTCTTCTTCCTCTTCCTTCTCCATCCTGCGGTACAGCCAGGCGGACAGGCCGACGCTGATCTCGTACAACAGGATGAGCGGGATGAAGATGAGAATGTTCGACACCAGATTGGGCGGAGCAATCAACGCGGAAAACACGACCAGGATAAAGTAAGCCACTCGTCTCATCTTGTTCAGAAACGCCGGAGTGATCAGGCGGATGCGCGTCAAGAACAGGACAATCACGGGCAACTCAAAAAAGAGGGCCAAGGGCAAAACGATGCTGAACAAAAAGTTAAACGCATCGTCCACCCCATACAGCATGGGAACCCCCATTTTTTCACTCAAGGAAAATAAAAAATCCATCACATTTGGAAAAACAACAAAATAACCGAATAACGCGCCGGCAACAAACAAGCCGACGACAACGGGAATGTAAAGCAACGCCGCCCGCTGCTCCTCTTTCTTCAATCCGGGGCGAACAAACTGCCACAGATGGTACATGATCACCGGTGAAGTGAAGACCAACGCCAGGATCATCGAGATCTCCATATAAATCAGAATCGGATCGGCCGGTTTAAAAACGGTCAAATGATATCCATGAAAAGCGTGATCCTTGATATAGCGGAAAATATCGATGGAATAATAAAAACTGATGACCAACATCACCAGGAAGAACAGCAATATCCAGATAATTCTCCGCCTCAGTTCCTCCAGATGTTCCGTCAACGGCTGCACTTGTTCCTCATTCATGTGCTTACTCCCCTAATTCTCCCGGCTCGATTTGTTTTACTTTCGCCATTTCCACCTGATTCTGTGTCTGCTCTCCGGGAAAATGCTTCAGAAAATAGATGAGTGTTTGCAACTCAATCGTCAGATCAATATTGTGAATGCGAATATGGGGCGGTGCGATCAGACGGGCCGGAGTAAAGTTCAGGATACCGCGAATGCCCGCCTGCACCAGGAAGTCCGTTGTCGCTTGTGCCACATTGACGGGCACGGTTAAGATCGCAACTTCCACATGGTGCAGTTCGATCACCTCTTGGAGGCGGTCCATCGAATAAACGGGAATTCCGTCCACATCGCTGCCGATTTTGGACAAATCCTGGTCAAATCCAGCCACGATCTTTGTATTGTGGCTGCGATAAAAATTGTACCGGAGCAAAGCGGTTCCCAGGTTGCCAACGCCGACGAGAACCACGTTGGTCACTTCGTCTTGCTTCAAAAAATCACGCAAGAACTGTAACAAGTAGGTCACGTTGTAACCATAACCCTTCTTTCCCAGCTCACCCAAATAGGAAAAATCACGGCGAATGGTGGCCGGATCGATCTGCAACGCATCGCTTAAATCTGCCGATGAAACGCGTTGCTTCCCGATGGCATGCAATTTTTCCAGGTAGCGGTAATAAAGGGGCAAACGCTTGGCTGTCACTTGTGGTATTTTATTTTCAGGCATCTGCGCGCTTGCACCTCCATTTTCGTGAATTTGCGCACATAAAATTTATCATTCAGTCGGGCTTTGCCACCCGCTCGCAAGTCGACAATTATTTGAGTATAAAAGCCCATTGCTTTCGCGTCGGCTGAAACGTGATTGCCAAATCAAATCCCCTGTTGCAAAGGTGAAGATCAAAATCAATATACCACAATTTGATACACTTTCGATAATCAATTGAAGCGGCTTTCTCTCAAAAAGCCAACGTTTCCCCCGGAGTAAACAAATAATGGACAGGCTGGTCGTGCGGCAGCGGGTAAACGGTTGCAACCACCTGTTCCGAATAAGCAACTCCCAGGCGAACCGCATGGCCGGCCCGGGCAAAAAAGCGGTCATAATATCCCCCGCCGTACCCCAACCGGTAACCCCTGCGATCGAATCCGACACCGGGCACCACCGCCAACCGGATGCGTTCAGGCTCAACCGCCTTCGCTTCATCTTCAAGCGGTTCCAAAATGCCGTACGCTCCTGGTTGCAATTCCTCAAAGCTGTCGACGCGGAACAGTTTCATCTCCCTCGTTTCGGGAAGCGCCCGGGGTAAGACGACCGTTTTTCCGAAAGACCAAGCCTTCTCAATGGCGGGACGCACATCCACTTCCCGGCGAATCGGCATATAGAATAAAACAGTATCCGATGTTAGAAAAGTATCCCATTCCACTATTTTCCGACAGATGGAAGCCGAACCGCTCCGCCGCCTCTCATCGGATAACTCTTGACGGACCTTCAGCAAATGACGTCGCAACTCTTCTTTATTCTGCATGTGTTTCATCCTTTTAGATCGAGCAGAGTGATTATTTATCATTTTACCAAAAAAACATGGTGCAGTAGAAGATCACGCGAAATTGCTCTCCCTCCACATTTGCCCTTGGCATGAAAACTCATTTAAACTTACGGTAGAGAACAGGCTGCCGGTACAGGATCCCTGGAGGCAGGTCCGGGGTTCCCCGGATCTTGCCGTTTTTTGCAGAAAACATTCATATCTTGTCAAACACAACCAGTAATAAAATTTTAGCAAAACCATGAGTAGAACGGCATCCTCCTGACTGACCATTTGGATCACCCGGAGTGCAAGAGTCCCCAAACGACCCTGAATGCAATCAAATTTTCACGGATACACATATTTTTCTTCAAAAACGAGGTGGAACCATGATATTGCAAGCAACGAATATTCATAAAACCTATGGGGGAACGGTCATCCTGGATGGTGTTGATATACAGGTGAACAATCAGGAACGGGTCGGGTTAATCGGCCCCAACGGCGCGGGCAAATCGACGCTGCTAAAAATCATCATCGGAGAAATCCCTGCGGACCAAGGGGAAATCCAGATTGCCAGAAAAGCGCAAATCGGTTTTTTGGCTCAGGACAGCGGGTTGGATTCCTCTTTGACCATCTGGGAAGAGCTTCTCGCTGTTTTTTCCGGTCTGCGCGAACTGGAAAACCAATTGCGCCAACTGGAACGGGAAATGGGCAAAGAAGAAGTTTATACAAATGAAAAGCAATACCAAAAAATACTTGAAAAATATGCTTCCCTGCAGGAGAAATTTGAAGAAAGCGGCGGTTATGCATTTGAAGCGCGCATCCGCGGCACTTTGCACGGATTGGGACTCGGAGA
Organism: Thermoactinomyces sp. CICC 10523; assembly: GCF_016055105.1. NCBI lineage: Bacteria > Bacillati > Bacillota > Bacilli > Caryophanales > Thermoactinomycetaceae > Thermoactinomyces > Thermoactinomyces sp. CICC 10523. The sequence goes on along the minus strand of NZ_JAECVX010000016.1, from coordinate 44,642 downwards.
GTTAGACTGGAAAAATACGCTTGTCTCCTCTCTGAGCGGCGGGCAGAAAACGCGAGTGGCCTTGGCCAAAATGCTCCTGACAGAGCCTGATCTGCTGATCCTGGACGAACCGACCAACTATCTCGACATGAACGCCGTCGCCTGGCTGGAGCAAACACTCCTTAATTACAGCGGCTCCGTTTTGGTCGTCTCCCACGACCGTTATTTTCTCGATCGCTTGGTCACGGTCATCTATGAACTGGATCATGCGCGGGTGACGCGCTATCCCGGCAATTACACCGCGTATGTCAAACAAAAAGAAGAAAATCTCGCACGAGAATTGAAAATGTATGAGAAACAGCAGGCAGAGATCAAACGAATGGAGGAATTCATCCAGCGCAATATCGCCCGTAAATCAACGACGAAAAGAGCGCAAAGCCGGCGCAGGCAACTGGAAAAAATCGAACGGATCGACAAGCCCCATACCGGAAAACGGGAGGCGGCCATCCGCTTTGAAGCAGCGGTCACCAGCGGACGTGAGGTACTGAAGGCCACAAACCTCTCAATCGGTTACCAAGAACCGCTTCTCACCGGCTTACAGTTTACCATTGAACGCGGTGAGCACATCGCCTTGCTCGGCCCCAACGGAGTGGGAAAATCGACTCTCCTCAAAACGATTGCCAACAAGCTTCCCGCCCTGTCCGGCGAGCTAAAATGGGGCGTTCAGGTGGAGATCGACTATTACGATCAGGAGCAAAAAGACCTTGATCCGCAGAAACAAGTGATCGATGAAATATGGGATGAACATCCGCATCTGGATCAGACGAGCATCCGCTCTTATCTCGGTCAGTTTTTGTTCAGCGGCGAAGATGTGTTTAAACAGGTTCAGGATTTAAGCGGCGGAGAAAAGGCCCGGCTCTCCCTGTGCAAGCGCATGCTGAACCAAGCCAATTTCCTGTTGATGGATGAGCCGACCAACCATCTGGATCTGGTGAGCAAAGAACGCCTGGAACAAGCACTTGAAGGCTATTTGGGCACACTGTTGTTCGTCTCGCACGACCGCTATTTTATCAAGCGGCTGGCTACGAGGATCTGGGAAATCACCCCGGAAGGGATCAAAGATTACCATGGCGATTACGAATGGTATCTGGAGAAAAAAGCAATGGAGAAGCTGGAAAAAGAACAGGAAGAGAAAAAAGATGAGACCTCCCCGCACAAACAGGCCGAAGCCTATCGCCGCAAGGAAAAAGAGGAACAACGCGAGCGCAAAAAACGGGAACTGAAAGTGAAGGATCTGGAAGAAGAGATTGCGCAGATCGAAGCGGAAATCGCCCATATTCACGAACAGCTGTGTCAGCCCGAACTTTTCAATGACCCGTTCAAAAGCGCTTCACTGCAAAAAGAACTGGCGGCAAAAGAAGAGCGGTTAACGCAAAAAACAGAAGAATGGCTTGAGCTGGCGGAATGAACACCGGCTTATCCACAGGTTGGCCCGCCATTTATGCACAAATAAAGCCGATGCCCCGAATTGGAACATCGGCTTTATTTGTGCCTAGCCGATGAGCGGAAGATTCGCATCGGCATTCAAGGTCAAATCCGCATAATGGCCGTCGAGAAACTGATACGTGCCCGCGGCGGCAATCATCGCTGCGTTATCGGTACACAGCTCCAGCGGCGGAATGCGCAAATCAATCTTTTCCTCTTTGCACCGCTTGGAAAGCCGCACTCTCAACCCGCTGTTGGCTGACACACCCCCGGCCAGCAACAACTGGTTCACCCCCGTTTTTTTGACGGCGAGCATCGCTTTCTCCACCAGCACATCCAGCACCGCATCCTGAAAACTGGCCGCCAGGTCTGCGTAATGAATCTCTTCTTTGCGCTGATTCGCATTATGGACGAGATTCAGCACCGCCGATTTTAACCCGCTAAAACTGAAATCGAGCGAATCCGATTCCAGCCAGGCGCGCGGCAGCGGATAACTGGGTTTTCCCTCCAGGGCCAGCCGGTCAATCTGCGGCCCTCCGGGATAAGGGAGTTTCATCAGTCGCGCCACTTTGTCAAATGCTTCCCCGGCGGCATCATCCCTGGTTTTCCCCAGACGCTCAAATTGGTTATGCCCTTTCATGTAGATCAATTCCGTATGCCCTCCGGATACGACAAGGGCAACGAGCGGAAAGGAAAGGGGCTTGATCAGATGATTCGCGTAAATGTGCCCGGCGATATGGTGCACCGGAACCAGCGGTTTGCCGAGGGAAAAAGCGAGCGCTTTGGCGGCAGAAACACCGATCAGCAAGGCCCCGACCAAACCCGGTCCTTGTGTGACGGCAACGGCATCCAGCTCATTTCTCCCCACTCCCGCTTCTTCCAGCGCCTTTTGCACGATAATCGTAATGCGCTCCACATGGCGCCGCGAAGCCACTTCAGGAACCACGCCGCCAAATTTGCGGTGCACGTCCATCTGCGAAGAAATCACATTGGACAGGAGTTCCGTCCCCCCGCGCACGACCGCGGCCGAGGTTTCATCACAGCTTGTTTCAATTCCCAGTATGAGCGTTTCTCTCTGCATGTTCATTTAATGTCACCCACATAATAATGGCGTCTTCTTTATTATCCGTATAGTATTCTTTTCTCAATCCCGCCCGGGTAAACCCCAATTTGTCGTAAAGCGATTGTGCGACCGTGTTGGAAACGCGTACCTCCAACGTCATTTTATCGGCCCCCAACTTCCGGGCGAGATCCATCACATACAAAAGCGTCGCTTCCCCCAAACCCGTTCCCCGATAGTCAGGATGGATGGCGATATTCGTGATGTGCGCTTCATCCAAAATAAGCCAAAACCCGCAGTACCCCGCGACAATTCCGTCAACGGTAACCACCGTGTAATGGGCAAACTGGTTAAAAACCAATTCATTGTAAAAAGCCTGCCGCGGCCAGGGAGCGGAAAAGGAATGATTCTCAATAACCTCGATACGCGAAAGATCGCTTAACTCCATCGGGCGAAAACCGACTTCACCAGGTGCGCTTTTAACCATTCTCCCCCTCTTCCTTCCCGTGCTTTTTGAGCCAGTTGGCTTCGGCTTCAGTCAGCTGCAAATAGTTGGGAGCGAAGTCGGCATGTTCCGGAGGCTCATGATTGCTCCATTTCTGATAGGCCGCCCATGCCAAATGACTTGGTCGCGGGAGGTTTTCCGGCCCGATCCCGAAGCTGGCCCGTTCCCCCAAGTATTCCTCAATCGTCTGGCGAAAACGCTCCACATCATCACCCAAAAACAAAACCGGCTTTTCCAGCGCCTTTATTTGCTCCAGCCAACTTTCGACCGGTACGACTTGCTGAGGAAGCACTTCAGTCATTTCCCCGTCCTTCGCGGCAAACACACCGGAATAGACGCGACGCCGCCGGGCATCAAACAGCGGAACAACCAATCCGTCGAAGCGAATGCCGTTCATGGCAAGAACCGTCAGGCTGGATTCGCTGTACAAAGGCAGTTCGCGCGCCCAAGCCATTGTTTTGGCCGTTGTCACGCCGATGCGGATGCCCGTATAAGAACCGGGACCGGAAGTAACCGCCAACGCATGGAGATCGTCAAGGCTCAGATCCAATTCAGTCAAGAGCTGCTCAATGGTGGGCATCAATCGCACCGAATGGTTTTTATGCAGGTTGGTAATAACTTCCCCCAATACCCGCTTCGTTTCCAAATCAAAGACGGCCACCCCCATCACGAGAGTAGAGGTATCCATCGCAAGCAGTTTCATGCCTGACACAACTCCTTACATAATGAGTTCCAACGAGGATGACCGGAGGCCATTTCAATCCGGCGATCACCGTCGGCCTGAACCGTGATCGACAGCCACAGCGTTTCCTCGGGAAGAAGCGGCTTCACCTGCGAAGCCCACTCCACTAAGCAAATTCCATCTCCATAAAAATATTCCTCCAACCCCAATTCTTCTTCCGGCTCTTCAATTCGATATACATCCATGTGATAAAATGGAAGCTTGCCTTCATATTCCTTGATAATGGTAAAGGTAGGGCTGTCAACCGGTTCTTGAATCCCAAGCCCTCCGGCCAGCCCTTTGGCAAAGGTCGTTTTGCCGGCACCCAGGTCTCCTTCCAAGGCCAACACATCCCCCGGCTTCAAGAAGGAAGCGAGCTTGGCCGCAAGCTCTTTTGTCTCCTTCTCTCCGCGGGTCACGATGATACAGCGCTCCATGTGATCACCCGTTCTTTCTTGATAATCAAAGCGAATTCTTCCAAACTTACTACCATCATTGACTTTGGCTAACCGATTTCATGCGTGCACAAAAAAATAAAGGACCGCAGCTACCGCCACAGTCCATCCGTTTTATTTGGAGCGGGTGAAGGGAATCGAACCCTCGCATTCGGCTTGGAAGGCCGATGTTCTACCACTGAACTACACCCGCAAATATGGGGATTAATTTTTAAAAATGGTCGGGGTGACAGGATTTGAACCTGCGACCTCCTCGTCCCGAACGAGGCGCTCTGCCAAGCTGAGCCACACCCCGGTCTCATGGTGCGGTCGGCGAGACTCGAACTCGCACGGCCATACGGCCACTACCCCCTCAAGATAGCGTGTCTGCCAATTCCACCACGACCGCTCAAACGATGCTCCTGGTGCGGGTGGAGGGACTTGAACCCCCACGCCAGAGGCGCTAGAACCTAAATCTAGTGCGTCTGCCAATTCCGCCACACCCGCTTACGATCAGTAAGGGTTGGTGTCTTTCCCTTTCGTTTCAGGGTATCTCGCATCGACAAGTAATAATTTATCATGCAGTAAAAAGAAAGTCAACCACCAATTTTAATGTTTTAACTTTCAAAAATCATACCCGTCCAATCGCATGAGAGCATATTACATTCCACCACTTCCCATGCATAAAAACAGGGATTCCCGGGCACGGGCCAAGCTCAAACGGCGGGCCACACGGCGATCCATTCTTGTTTCGCAACCGGATCAGAGCTGGGCGGGACCACGATTCATCCGTGTTGGATTTTGCCATGTTCCGGACTTGCAAGTCTTCGGCTCCACCGGATCGTCGCGAACCGTCCCCCGATTTCACGCGATTTCGCAAACTTCACCGATCCCGATTCGGGAAGTTTGATTTGGTTGCGCACTGCTTTGATTGTCGGTTTTCCGTTCATTCCACTCTGCTGGATTTGTTGATGAGAGCCGCTTGCTCTTCGGTGGACCCGGATGATATTTGAATGCCTTGTGATGAATTCAGCTCTTGGAATGTAACGTTCCAACTTTATAAAACAGGGAGAGTCGGACATGACATTGCGATCACTATGAACAGTTCAAAACTTCATCACCCATTGCCAATTTTAAAACCAATATTTCCATGTACAAAAAAAGAGAGCAAACGACGGTCAGGGTTGAGAGAAAGAGAAAAAACTTCTCCTCCCTCACCTGACGCCCGCTCTCATCCCCATAGTTGAAGCCAGGCGGGGTCTTCCCGCTCGCAAAGATATAAAAAAAGCGCCACCCGGCAAAGGTGACGCGATTTCATATGGTGAGCCATGAAGGACTCGAACCTTCGACACCCTGATTAAAAGTCAGGTGCTCTACCAACTGAGCTAATGGCTCAAATAAAAATGGCTGGGGAAGTAGGATTCGAACCTACGCATCACGGAGTCAAAGTCCGTTGCCTTACCGCTTGGCTATTCCCCAGCGAATGGGGCGATCGGTGGGAATCGAACCCACGAATGCCGGAGCCACAATCCGGTGCGTTAACCACTTCGCCACGACCGCCGCAAAATGGCGGAGCTGACGGGATTCGAACCCGCGATCTCCTGCGTGACAGGCAGGCATGTTAGGCCTCTACACCACAGCTCCGCATATGAAATTTTCCTTATGGTGGACGCTGACGGGATCGAACCGCCGACCCTCTGCTTGTAAGGCAGATGCTCTCCCAGCTGAGCTAAGCGTCCGCAAATGGTGACCCGTAGGGGATTCGAACCCCTGCATGCCAGCGTGAAAGGCTGGTGTGTTAAACCGCTTCACCAACGGGCCACAAGGCACAAAAAGTGGCGGAGAGAGAGGGATTCGAACCCTCGCGGGGCCAGATAGCCCCCTAACGGTTTAGCAAACCGTCCTCTTCGGCCTCTTGAGTATCTCTCCGCGTCTGGCTCCTCAGGCAGGACTCGAACCTGCAACCTACCGGTTAACAGCCGGGTGCTCTACCATTGAGCTACTGAGGAATATAATTTAAGAGACGAATGTTATTATAACTCAGTGCCGCATTGTTTGCAAGTCTTTTTTATGACTTTCTTTTCATTGTCGCTTTCGTTCCGGCGACAATTAATACATTACCATGCCGAAGGAAAATAGTCAACCCTTTTTTCACAGGAAAATAAATTTAATTTTTCATCCGTACAAATCCCTGAAGGAAGCAAGCCAAAACCGACTTGCTTCCCGATTTTCGTTAGTCTCTGCTGAAAATACGCAACAGGTTTTTAAAGATAATGATAAAGTCGAGATATAACATCAACGCTCCGAAGATCGCCAGCTTGGTTCCTGTCTCTTCATCATATACCTGCTGGCTCATCGCCTTGATTTTTTGAATATCATAAGCGGTGACCCCGCAGAAGAGCACAACCAAGGCGTAAGAGATGATCAGGTCGAGCATCGAACTCTTGACAAAGAATATATTAACGACCGAAGCCAGAACCAATCCCAGGATGAGCATCAGGGCAATTGATCCAAACCGGGTCATATCGATTTTCGTCACATAGCCGAATGCCGCAAACAGACCAAACATCCCGGCGGAGATAAAGAAAGCGGCGGCGACTGTTTGGACGTTGAAATAGGCTAAAATGAGCGAAAGTGTCACGCCGTTGAGCGCGGCATACAGAAAAAATGAAAAAGTGGCAGCAAACGGCGACATTCTTCCCAACAAAGAGGAAAGGGCCATCACAATAATAAACTCGGCGATGACAATTCCCCAAAACACCCCTGAATGCGTGGCCAAATAATAAGGAACATTGGGATTACCGGAAAGTACGAGGGCAATAATCGCTGTCATCATCAAGCCCGCAAACATCCATCCAAACACACGGGGCATCAGGCGCTGCGCGGAGTAAGCGAGCGAAGTGTGATTCGTCCCCGGATATTGCGATTGATTCACGAAAGAATCCCTCCAAAAATATTCATTTATTTTTAAAAACAGTATATTCCTTATTGCACCTCTTAATCAAGCAATGCTGGCACCTTTCATTCATCTTTCATATTCTGCTCCATAACCCCCGTTTTTTTCCTGCTTCTAATGAATCATCCCGGACTCATCCATTCTCCGTTTGGTCTCTTCCGTACCGAGCTGGTAAATCATGCGGTAGATTTTTCGCAGTGTTCCATCTCCTTTGACATTCTCTTGGCTCTCATTGTCCAGAAACGGGATATGCGCTTTGACAAAGGTCGTAAAATCTTCTTCTTCCGCTTCCCGGAACAATCGCTCCAACCGCTCGATCTCCTCCTCCGTCGCCTTGATTTCAAAATCATAATTGGCGTCATTTACTTCAAGATGATCCCGAATCTCTCCCGAGCGCTGGCCGATCTCCACGGTCACATAGTAAGTTTTTTTGTCATCCATCAGGGACACCTCCAATCTCACTTTTTCCTATTCTTCGCAAAAACATACCCCCATTCCGTTTTGACCAATGCCTCTTTCAATGCGAAAATGAAGAAGACCATCTTCCGGAAATGAGGAGGAACCAACGGGTCAAAAGACAGAGGAGGCAGAGCAATGACAACCGACATCGGGCAAACCCGTTATTCGAGGCAAATTCTCTTTGCCCCCATCGGAGAGGAAGGACAGGCAAAATTGCTTCGCTCCCGTGTGGCCATCGTTGGCATGGGAGCATTGGGAACGGCTTTGGCCAACCATATGGTCCGCTCCGGCATAGGGTACGTGCGCCTGATCGACCGCGACTTTGTGGAAGCGAGCAATTTGCAGCGGCAAATGCTTTATGATGAACAGGATGCAAAAGAACACATGCCAAAGGCGATCGCAGCCAGCCGCAAGCTGAAAGCGGTAAACGGCGCGGTTGAAATCGAGCCGCACATCGCGGATCTCAACTGGCAAAATGCGGAACAACTCCTTACCGGGGTCGATTTGATTCTCGACGGCTCGGACAACTTTCAGGTTCGGTACCTGATCAACGATGTCAGCATCAAGCATGGCATCCCGTGGATTTATGGCGGGGCTGTCAGTTCCCGCGGCATGACCTATACGATCATCCCCGGAGAAACCCCCTGCTTGCGCTGCCTTTTTCCAGATGCGCCTGCCCCGGGATCGGCCGAGACTTGCGACACCGCCGGCGTGATCGGCCCGATTATCCATGTTGTGGCCGCTTATCAGGCGGCGGAAGCGCTAAAATGGCTGGTCGGCGCCAAAGACCGGCTTGATCCCCGCCTGCGCCACTTTGAACTGTGGCATAACCATCATCACGCAATGGATGTTGGGGAGAAAATCGCTGCCGACTGCCCCGCCTGCCAAAAGAAGATCTTTTCTTATCTCGACCCGCAGGAAAAACGGGGAACCGAAGTGTCCATGTGCGGCCGGGAAACCGTGCAGATCACCCTGCCGTCTTCTTCCTTTTCCCTTGATCTCATCGCGGAACGTCTGAAACAGGCGGGAACAGTCACCCGCAATCCCTTTATGCTGCGGGCCGATTTGGGAGAATACCGCTTTGCCGTATTTCCGGACGGGCGAATTTTGGTTCAGGGAACGACCGAAATTCCGTTGGCCAAATCACTGGTGGCCAAATATATCGGCCTGTAAAAAAAGCGAATGGATTGGTCTCCATTCGCTTTTTTTCTAGTCAGGCGGCAATGTCATCCCGGACTTCCCCACGCTCCTCATCTGCCGGGAGACGCCACTCCAACCCCGTTGTACTTAACTTTCCTCCCCGGGTTGCGCTGGCAAATCATGGTCATTTTCCGGAATAATCGACACGTTTCCCAGCCGTTCCATTACCCTGATCAAACTTTGAGTGCCGTCTTCGCCTCCCCCGTAAGCCTGAACGGAGCGGAGCAACTGTTGAACCAGGGCTGTTCCGGCCAGGGGGAGATCCAACCGTTCCGCTTCCTGCAGGACGATGCGCAAATCCTTTTGCTGAAAGCGGACGGAAAATCCGGGAGCCAGATCTCCTTTGATCACCCTGGGGGCATAGTTAGCCAGTGCCCATGACCCTCCTGCCCCCTGTGTGGTCACCTGGATCATTTTTTCCAGATCAACGCCGCTCTTTCGGGCAAAGGCCAGTGCTTCAACGACCCCGAGCAAATTCAAGCCGCACAAAATCTGATTGCACGCTTTGACCGTTTGCCCTGCTCCCACCGGGCCACAGTGGGTAACCGATTTTCCCATCGCTTTAAACAAAGGCATCGCCTTCTCAACCACGGCCGGGTCACCCCCCACCATGATGGAGAGCGTTCCGTTTCGCGCACCCACGTCCCCTCCGCTCACGGGGGCATCGATCATTTCGACTCCCTTTGCCTTCGCTTTTCCCGCCAGCACCCGGGTTGCATCCGGTGAGATTGTGCTCATATCGATCAGGATGGTTCCGGGTTTCGCGCCCTGCAGCACTCCTTTTTCCCCGGCAATCACTTCCTCTACATCAGGCGTGTCCCCGACGATGGTGATGACCGCATCGCTTGTCCGGGCCAAATCTACGGGGGAAGAGGCCAGCTTGGCTCCCCATTTTGCCGCTTCTTGCATCTTGCTGGCGGTCCGATTCCAGACCGTTACTTCAAACCCGGCCCTGTAAAGATTGTAAGCCATGGAACGCCCCATGATCCCAAGGCCGATAAAACCGACTTTTCGCAGGTCTTGCATTGGATCTCCCCCTTTTTAATCTGAATTGGACTGGCGCAATTTCAGCGGACCGCGGCATACACCGCACCGGTATTTCCGCAGGTCGACTCTGCGCTGCCGGTAATATACCTGGCGGCACTCAACACAAATCAGGACATATTTCGGCTTCCTGCTTTGTAACGACTGCAGCGCCGGGGCATGGCGCAAGCCCCCGACCCGCTGCAACCAGTATCGGAAATCGGCATCGCGATGCTGGTATCCTTTTCCCTGCAAATGAAGATGATAATGGCACAATTCGTGCAAAATCATCTTTTGAAAAATCTCTTCCCCGTGCTCCTCCAGATAACGGGGATTCATTTCAATCGCATGGCTGCCGAGGCAATAGCGGCCACCGGTGGTTCTCAAGCGCGGATTGAACCGGGCCAGATGGCGAAAAGGGAGGCCAAAATGCTGAAGCGACAGGGTTTCCACCCGCTTTTGCAGTTCCTGATCCGTCCATTTTGCCATCCTGTTCCCATCCTTTCAAAATCGGCTCACCGATCCTCTTTTCCATCATAAAATATTCCGAAAAGCCATAAAAGGGAGGACGAACCATGCCCCAGTGGCTCTATCGGCAACTTCGGCGCGCTTTTCTGGAAAAAGACCGCCGCCAGATCCGCCTGTTAAATCAGTGCTGGTTCCAATATCAAACAAGGGTATGCCAAATTACCTGTGCACGCGAAGTGCCCTCAAGCAGCGAGTAAAGCCTCCTTACGCACGAAACGCGGGAGTGCCGGCTTCTGCTGCCTGACGGGCACTTGCGCTAATATCTCACGACTCTTCCCGTTTAACCGGAATCATGCTCAAACCGACCCGCTCCCGTTCCACATCGACATTGATCACCCAAACATCGACAATATCACCGACCGTGACGATATCCATCGGATTGCGCACGAATTTTTCACTCATTTTTGAGATATGGACAAGCCCGTCATGCTTGAGTCCGATGTCGACAAAGGCGCCAAAATCAACCACATTGCGAACCGTTCCCTGCAAATGCATTCCCTCATGCAGATCTTCCAGCTTCAACACGTCCGAACGCAAAAGCGGTTTTGGCAGCTCATCCCGCGGATCGCGGCCGGGCCGGAGCAAAGCCTCAATGATATCTCTCAGCGTCGGGATGCCGCAATCGAGTTCTGCCGCGATTTTTTCCACATCAACCCGTTTTAATTTTTCCTTGCACTCATCACTGCCGATTTGCTCTTTCGTGATTTCAAGCCGTTGCAGCAGTTGGTCAGCCACCCGGTACGATTCGGGATGGATCGGTGTCTGATCAAGCGGATTGACTCCGTCGTGAATGCGCAAAAAGCCGATGCACTGTTCATAGGTCTTCGCCCCGAGGCGCGGAACTTCCTTTAGCTCCTCCCTGCTTTGAAAACGCCCCACCTCGTCCCGCCGCTTCACAATGTTTTTGGCGACCGAGGCACTGATGCCCGAAACATAGCCAAGCAGCGCAGGAGAGGCAGTATTCACGTCAACCCCCACATAGTTCACCGCAGACTCCACTACTGTCGTCAAACTTTCACTCAAACGCTTTTGCGAAACATCGTGTTGATACTGGCCGACCCCCACCGACTTCGGATCGATTTTGACGAGCTCCGCCAGCGGGTCCTGCAAGCGCCGGGCAATGGAAACAGCGCTGCGGCGGGCGGCGTCCAGATCAGGAAACTCTTCTTTGGCCAGTTTGGAAGCAGAGTAAACACTCGCTCCCGCTTCATTCACAATGATGTAATAGACGGAGCGCTTTGCTTCCTTGATCACGCTGGCGATAAACGCTTCCGTCTCCCGGGAGGCCGTTCCGTTTCCGATGGCGATAATCTCAATCGGATACTTGTCCAAAAGCGCCAATACCGTGCGTTTGGCTTCTTCGACTTTTTCCTGGGGCGGAGTGGGATAAATCACGCCGACTTCCAGCATTTTTCCGGTATCCGCCACCACGGCCCACTTGCATCCGGTTCGATAGGCAGGATCGACTCCTAACACCATCTTTCCTCTTACCGGCGGCTGCAACAGCAGGTGACGCAAATTTTCGGAAAAGATGCGGATCGCCTGTTCCTCCGCCTGCTCCGTCATTTGCGCGCGAACTTCTCTTTCGATGGAAGGTGCGATCAACCGTTTGTAGCTGTCCTGTGCCACCGCTTGCAAAAAATCATGGGCCGGAATCGGAAACCAGCGCAGCAGACGGCGATGAATCTCCTCCTCATCCACCGTGATTTTCACTTTCAGAATCTCTTCGCGTTCCCCGCGATTAACGGCGAGAATGCGGTGGGAAGGCATTTTATGTACGGGTTCACTAAATTCATAATACATTTCATAGACGGAACGAACTTCCGGATCTTTTGCCTTGGAAACAAGCATTCCGGTTTTCCAGGTAAATTCGCGCACCCATTTGCGAATTTCCGCGTCTTCGGACAGCTCCTCGGCCAGAATGTCCATTGCCCCTTGCAAGGCCTCTTCGCGTGAGTTCACTTCATTTTCTTCACTCACAAACTCATCGGCGCTTTGCTCGATCTCATCCTGGTCCTCCACTTGGAGCATGATGCGCGCCAACGGTTCCAATCCCTTTTCCCGTGCGATGGAAGCCCGGGTTTTCCGCTTCGGCCGGTAGGGGAGATAGAGATCTTCCACCTCTTGCAGCTTGACGGCCTCCATGATCTTCTGTCTCAGTTCATCCGTCAGTTTGCCCTGCTCATCGATCAGACGGATCACTTCTTCTTTCCGCTGATTGAGCTGGGTGGCATATTGGTATCGCTCTTCAATCGACCGCAATTGTTCCTCATCTAGTTCACCGGTTCTTTCTTTGCGATACCGGGCGATAAACGGAATGGTATTTCCTTCTTCCATGAGTTCAATGGCTGCTTTCACTTGGCGCGTTTCGATGCCGAGTGCGCCGGCGATTATCTCCATCATCTTCAGTTGGTCCATTTTCTTCCTCCTGCTTCTTTCACAAAAAGAAAATCACAGCCAGCCAAAGCATGTTGACGTATGGAATCGTACGGATCAAACCCGTTTTCAAAAATCCCATCCAAAATCAATCATTTGTTCATCAACATACCTGAAGCTAACCTCTATTTTAGCGAACTGACACCGGCAATGCATAAATTTTTGGCCGAAAAGCGAGGCGAACTGATGGCAATTCGCTTAAAGAAATGGTAAAAACAAAAAAAGAGCCCACCTTCTTTTCATCGGTCAGCTCCGTTACACCTATATGACTTCTGACGGTTCCATGCGAATTGCTTGCCGCAGTTTTTGCAAGGCTCTGCGTTGCAAGCGGGAGACGTGCATTTGCGAAATCCCCAGTTTGTCCCCGGCCTGCTTTTGGCTTAAGTTCTCAAAAAACGTCAATTTTAAAATTTCCTGCTCCCGCTCCGTTAACACGGAAAACACTTTTTCCAGGAGGAGCTTGCGGTCGATCTGATCAAAGCCGGCATCATTCGTTCCCACCAGGTCCAGCAGGGTAACCTGGCCGCCATCACTGCCTGCTTCGATCGGACTGTCAACCGAAACAGCATGATAGCTCCGTCCCATTTCCATCGTTTCCAAAACTTCCTCTTCCGTAACTCCCAGATATTCTGCAATTTCCTCCACTTTCGGTGAACGCTGCAATTTCGTCGTCAGCTCTTCCACTGCCGTTTTGATGCGAGGGCCCAATTCCTTGATTCTTCGCGGCACATGCACACTCCAAGTTTTATCGCGAATATGGCGCTTGATCTCACCGATGATCGTCGGCACGGCAAAACTCTCAAAACTGCGGCCGAGCGAGAGATCAAAACGCTTGAGCGATGCAATTAAGCCGATCATCCCAACCTGAACCAGATCCTCGTAGGGCTCCGAACCATGAGCAAATTTGAAAGCCAGTGTTTCCACGAGCTCCCTGAAATGGTCGATCAGCTGGTCTTGTGCCTGCGAATCCTCATCCTGTTGATATTTTTTGATTAACGCTTGCACCTGTTCATCGGTTAGGGTGGAAGGATGTGGACGACTCGACATGAGATTCCACCACGTCCTTTCGGATAAACTTGGTCATCGTTACGATTACTCCATTATCTCCCTTGATTTCAACTTCATCCATCAGCGTTTTCATGAGATATAAACCCAAACCGCGCTCCCGCAGCGAATTCATCGAACGCTCCATCCGGATCGGGCCGGTTCTTTTCTCAACTTCTTGCACGTCAAAACTGGTCCCCCGGTCAATCACTTCGATTTTGAGCCGGTTGGAAAAGATGTTGCAACTTACTTCTATCTCGCCTTCGCCGCCGCAATAAGCATGATCCACCGCATTGGTGCAGGCTTCCGATACGGCCAGCTTCAAATCTTCTATGTCATCGTATGAGAAACCCATGCGATTGGCAATTCCGGAGACCGCTAACCGGGCGATTCCAACGTAATCTGGCTTAGCGGGAATGGTCAAGTATACCAAATCTAAGGGTTTTTCACTCATAGTTGGCCTCCTCCTGCCTGATCTTCAATATCCATAATCTGATTTAAGTTCGTAATCTTGAAAAGCCGGTTCAATCGGGCGTTCATTCCCGTTAAAACGAGTTTTCCAGATGTTGCCCGTTGTGCTTTGTAGGCACCGATGAGCACACCCAATCCCGTGCTGTCGATGTAAGTCACTTTGGAGAGGTTTACTGTAATCTGGCTTCCTCCCTGACACAAAGGCAGCAATTTCTCACGCAGCTGCGGGGCGGTATAGACGTCCACTTCGCCCTCCACCGAGATCGCGATGCGGTTCTCCTTTTCTATTTTTTCATGAATTACAAGATTCATACGTTTTTAACCTCCTCAAAAAAGCGAAGACGGCTGCTGTCTATCCAATCCGTTTTAAAATCAATATCGTTTGATCATCCCGTATCTTGTAGTTCGTCATTTCATAGAGTTTTTGGTGGATTGCTTCCACTGCCTCCTGAGCCGGCATATGAATATATCCCTGAATCAATTGCTTAAGAGTTTCCCGTTCTATAAATTCACCATTCACTCTGCATTCCGTTACGCCATCCGAAAACAACACAATTGCATCATGAGGTTGGAGTGAAATCGTATCCTCCGGGTATTCGGCATCTCTGGACACCCCGAGCACAAGTCCTCGCGTCTTCAAGTCGAGAAAATCTTGTTCAGCCGCTCTGTAAAAGAGTCCCGGCTCGTGTCCGGCTGTGGCATAGCGAAATTGGTGATTTCTCGAATCATATACCCCGTAGACCATGGTGATAAACATACTGGGGTCGACATTGCGCTCCACCACGATATTGAGATCCTTTAATACCTCTGCCGGCGAAAGCGGCTGGGTTCCCAGCCGGTCCATCGCGTATTTGATCATCGACATGCACAGGGCAGCGGGAATTCCTTTCCCGATGATGTCGGAAATGGCGATTCCAATGGAACCCACCCCGTGATCGACAAAGTTGTAATAATCCCCGCTCATCTGATTGGCGGCCACACTGATCACACCGATATCGACTCCTTCCAGGGAAGGGGTTTTGGAGGGAAGGAGCGTTTGCTGCATGCCGACAGCCACTTCGATCTCATTTTCAAGCTCCCGCTGGCGATTCATCAATTTCTCCCGTTCCCGGTAAGCAATCCCATAACCGATCATCATTTCGAGCAACAGATCAAAAGATGCTTTCACTTCGGCAGGCAAGTCGGGGAACAGCGATTTCATCGTCCGCACGTGGGCATTTACCACCTCGTCAGGGGGAATCCGCTTTTCCATAAACCATTTGGAAAGTTGTTGCGCACTGTACAAATGATCTTCCTTGCTCGTTTTCACATAGGAAGCGAGCAGCTTTTCATACAATTTTTTCAAATGAATATCCATAGAAAGGTCCCCTTGATCAGCCGTCAATTAGAAAAACCTCCAAGTTGATTTCCTTTGAGACCAGACGGGCATGTAAAAAGATAAAATCAGAAAATCTATTTGCAAATTTTCGCAGCTTGTCTTTCTCTCTCATATGAACTGATTTTGAAACTAAAATATCATAGATTGCCGCAGAAATGAATAACACACCAACACAAAAAAGAGAATGGAAAAAAATCCATTCTCCTAAAAATCGATCATGCCCAAGCTGATCATCAGGGCCTCATTTACACGACTCATCATCTCGTCGTCCAAATGAGTGATTTTATCCGTCAATCGCTGTTTGTCAATTGTACGAATTTGCTCCAGCAAAATAACAGAATCACGGTCAAACCCATAAGCTTTGGCATCGATTTCCACATGTGTAGGCAACTTAGCCTTTTGGATTTGGGCTGTAATCGCGGCGACGATCACGGTGGGGCTAAACCGATTGCCAATATCATTTTGAATTACCAAAACAGGCCGAACCCCACCTTGTTCGGATCCGACCACAGGGGAGAGATCTGCGAAATAGACATCGCCACGTTTAACAATCAAATCGGTTACACCCCGCTAACCAATCGATCCAAAGTATCTTCAGCCTCTTCCTCCGCTACAAATGCCTCAGAAGCAATGTTGAGATTGATGCGAGCCATTTCCATATAGCCTCTTTGCATCATTTCGCGGATGAGACGTTTTTTCCGCTCCTGGAGATACATTTTCATCGCCTGGCGAATAAACTCGCTGCGATTTGAGTTATCTCGCGCAACCATACCATCCACTTCTTGAAGCAAATTTGTTGGCAGGCTGATCATGATTCTTTTTGTACCGGACAAATGAAGCACCCCCAACCAATCATCACCGTTAACATTTCCCCTATCAATACTACCATTATGCCGAAGATGTTGCAAAAATATACTTACTTACAAGCAATAAAAGTAAGATGGAAAACAGACATAGTTAAATTTATTCGTCCGGAAGGCTAAAATTCCTTCTCAACCAATTGTAATACTAAAAAAGTTGCCGAATGTCCAGTCTGCCAGCTAATTTTCAGCAAATCGACAACCTAAAAACGCAAGCGGTTGACGATTTCCACTACTTCTCCCTCTTTTCGATAAACCCGGGGAATGCGATGGCTGAGCGTACTGACCACTTCATAGCTGATTGTCCCCAACAGCTTGGCAACTTCATCCACCGTGATACATTCACCATACTGCTCTCCGTATAGCACCACCTCATCCCCGATCTCAACCGGCATGGCATTCGTCACATTTAACATCAACTGGTCCATGCAGACACGGCCCACGATCGGAACTCTCCGCCCCCGTACCAGGGCAAATCCGCGATTGGACAGATGGCGGTTCACACCATCCGCATAGCCGACCGGAACAGCGGCAATCCACTCGTCACCGTCCGAGATATAGGTTTTGCCGTAGCTGACGCCCGTTCCTGCCGGCGGCTGCTTCAAATCGGCAATCCTCGTTTTCAGGGTGAGAGCAGGGCGAAGATTGACGGCAGTGCGGTTCACCTGATCCGACGGGTAGTAACCGTAAAGGCTGATCCCGACGCGTGCCATGCGATATGCATGATCGGACAAGTCGATCGCGCCGCCGCTATTGGCAATATGAGGAAGAGGAATCGAAATCCCTTCCTTCTCCAAGCGGTTTAAAACCTCGGCAAACCGCCTCTCCTGGTACAGAGCATACTCTTTATCCGCCTGATCGGAAGTCGCGTAATGGGTAAAAATCCCTTCGACCTCGACCGATTTCAATTCCAAGGCCCGTTTGACAAAAGCGACTGCTTCATCAGGGAACAATCCCAACCTGCCCATCCCTGTATCCAATTTTACATGGACGCGCGCCCGGATTCCCAACCTGGCCGCTTCCCGTTCAATGGTTTGCAACGATTCGTGATGGTAGACGG
Source organism: Thermoactinomyces sp. CICC 10523 (assembly GCF_016055105.1). NCBI lineage: Bacteria > Bacillati > Bacillota > Bacilli > Caryophanales > Thermoactinomycetaceae > Thermoactinomyces > Thermoactinomyces sp. CICC 10523. Next base: position 27,043 of record NZ_JAECVX010000016.1, on the reverse strand, counting down.
TAAGGGTAAGTCCGGCCTTCAGCGCTTCGGCAACGGCATGATCCGGTGTCAATCCCAACACCAGAACCGGTGCCTCTATGCCCGCCCGGCGCAACTCGATGCCTTCATCTTCAAAAGCAACCGCCAAATATTCCGCTCCCGCCTCAAGCGCGGTTTTCGCGACCTGAACCGCACCATGTCCGTAGGCATTCGCCTTTACCACAGCCATGATTTTGACATCCGGGCCAAGATGGCGGCGGAATTCTCTGACATTATGGGCGATTGCATCCAAATCCACCACCACGACCGTGTCGCGCCCGATCTTCGTTTCCATTGTTTCCTTCGTTTCATAACAATCCACGTTTGACCACTTCCAATTGACCATTAAGTGCACCAAGGAACGCATCACTAACCAGAATGGCTATCTTTCTGCTCCCGAATAAATAAACATAAGGCAAGCCGAACTCCTGTTCCAAATCTCTCAGCGGCAGCACTTTTTTTCTCTTGCCCCAACAGATTTCCAACCGGTCCGGAAAAAGAAGATAATGCGGACGAAATAAGAACAGATAAATGGCCGGCGGCAGGAACAGGGTGATGAGAATATCGGCAACCAGCCCCATGATAAAACCGGAACTGCGCGGCGGACAGGAAAGCCACACCGCTCCGAGTCCGAGCAGAAAGATCAGGGATTCAAACAGACGCATCCGTTTGCTCTTGCGAAAGAGAAGCACCTTGTAGGAAGAGCGCTCCTCCCTGACCAGCTGCTGTTTGGCCATACATTGTCATCCTTCTGCGTTTAAGTCTCTGGCAACTATCCTGTATTATATCAAATCTTTGCTGAAATATCCGAGAAAAATACAGCACAACACGGAAGATGAGAGCATAAGCACCCGCAAGGGGGAGTTGCCCCCCTGACCTGCCATGCGAACATGGGGAGGTTAAGAAGAAACACGACCTTGCCGGAAAACAAACTTGAACAGAAAAATGGACAGCCTTTGACGGTGTCCACTTGTGATCCTTTATTTTGCCGGCTGGTCGTACAGGGAATTGGCGATTTTAATCATTTCCGATTCTGCCAGATCTCCCAGCAGCTCATAGTCGACCCCATCGTACGTCCAGGTGAGCCGTTTCCGATCGCCCATTTCCAAAAGTACTCCTACGGTCTGCACCAAATCGACCGGTTTCCCCATGATCGGCAGACTGGCAGCAATCTCCTGAGTACGGCGTTCCGTCAGGGTAAAGGATTTCTCGCCTTTAAACCGTAAAACGGCCACCGGACCATTGGGTGTTTGAATGGTCTGCTCATTCGCCAGCCGGATTCCATCAGGAACATAACCAGGAATCACGGAGGATATATCCTGCTTCTCCTGTTTTACTGCTGCCAATGCCTGTTTTGACTGGGACGGCATCGGCTGTAAATTGCGCTGCGTATCGAAAGCATCTTTGTCAAAATGAGCATCGGGCTTAAACCGGTCAAAGCTGACCGTCATCAACAGGTCATTTTCTTGATCCAGCACATCCACTTTCTTGGGGTTCAGATCATGGTCCAACCAGATCCTCTGTTTGACCGCCTGCTTGTTAAACGGATATTTGGCGACAACTTCAAAGCGGTAATCATTTTTCCCGGCCTGAAACTGGCGGCCCTGGTCATCGACAATGCTTTGCAACAGCGTTTGGTAAATATAGATTTGCCCGCCCGTATACGGCCAATCGCTTTGAAAGCGGAAGCTCTTTTTCAAACTTGGCGATAAAACGTACACACCCTCATCATTTCTCAACAAAATCTGCGCGGTATTTTTCTTCAAATTCCGAAGGGCCACACGGTAATACCCGGGCTTTTTATACCATACTTCCACATCGTATTCCTGTGGTTCCTGCCCTGATAAAATCGCCATTTTTCCATGGCTGATATAAGACTCGAGATCCTCGGAGCGCTTTGATAAATCGCTGACCACATCTTTGGCATCTTTCGTCCCGCATCCGGCGAGCGGCAGGATCAAAAGCCCGAGCAGGACAAAGATCCAGATCTTCCGACACATTCAAATCCGCCCTTTCGTCAATTTCCCGGGAAATGTGTCGGCTAGTAAGGGACAGTCGTCGATCTCACCCGGGCTATCGCCCGGAGCAGGTCATCAACCATTACACCATGAGAGGAAGGCCCGGCGATTTCCCCCGCTTTCCCATGCAAATAAACGGCCATCGGCACCGCTTTTTCAGCAGGAATGCGCTGGGCGAGCAGAGAACCGATCATTCCGGTCAAAAGGTCGCCTGAACCTGCTTTGGCCAGAGCAGGGCTTCCGGTGGGGTTCAGTACCTGCTTGCCATCCGGAAAAGCAATTACGGTATATCTCCCTTTTAAAACGACAAACATATCTGTTTTCAGTGCCAATTGCCGGGCCACTTGATGACGCTGGACTTCGACTTCTGCTGTGGAGGAACCGATCAGGCGAGCCATTTCTCCCGGATGCGGGGTCAAAATCGTGACGGCTCCCTTTTTTCTCCACCGGAATAAGGAAGGATGCGCTGCCAGAATATTCAAGGCATCTGCATCCAAAACGAGAGGTACCTCCACTTCCTCCATCAGCTGGCCAAGCCATTGTTCTTCACCGGCAAACCGGCCCAGCCCCGGACCAACCGCCACTGCGGAAAAGCGCTCTCGCTTCTCCTTCCAAACGTCTGCGCTGCCTGCGTCGAAAACTTCCTGCCCCGGCCAGCTCCAGATCAGCTGCTGTGTCACTTTGGCCGCCAATGCCAGCCGTTCCGATTCCGGCACTGTTAAGGTGACATAACCGGCCCCCATGCGATAGGCCGCTTCACCCGCCATCACCACGGCTCCGAGCATTCCCCCGGCCCCGCCGATCACGTGTAAATGCCCATAGGTTCCCTTGTGCGCCCATTCCTGTCTCGGCTGTGCATACTCCTGCCACAAACAGGGAGTATTCAGTCGCGCCCGCGGTTCCCTTTCTGTTTTCTCATGACCGGAAAAAATCCCGATCTCCGCCACTTTCAGCTTCCCGCGCACGTTTGCTCCCGGACGTAAATAATGACCCCATTTCGGATACTGGAATGTGACCGTCAAATCGGCCCGCACAGCTTCATTTTCAATCGCTCCCGTATCGGCATCGACACCGGAAGGGAGATCAACGGACACCACAAACGGAGACGGTGTTTGATTCAGCCGGCGAACCACCTCGTCCATCGGCGGCCGGAGTCCCCCGCGCGTTCCTGTTCCAAGCAAGGCATCGACGACGACGGTTGCTTCAGCCAAGTGACGGAACAATCTCTCTTTTTGCCCGTCCGAATAATGCCACACCGGAGCATAGCGACAGCAAACCTGATAAAAAACGCCGGCATCCGCTGACATTTTTTCTTTCGAACCTATAAACCACATATGCACCTTCCAGCCGCGATCGAGCAGATGGCGGGCCACCACCCAACCGTCCCCGCCGTTATTTCCTGCCCCGGCAAGCACGGTGGCCGTTTTCGGCTTTGGAAAGCGAAGGAAAATCTCTTCCGCGACCGCTCTGCCGGCATTCTCCATCAACACGATCCCCGGCAGGCCGATCTCCTCAATGGTGTAGCGATCCAGTTCGCGCATTTCCCTGGCGGTTACCAGATACACGTTTGTCCCTCCTAACCGCGTTATATATGTATGTCCACCCAAAAAGAGTTATGATTCAATTGCCGGAAACCCCTAGAGCACAACTTCCTCAATCACCGCCATCGCCATCGCATATTGCCGGCTGTGCGAAATGGACAAATGTACGGCAATCTCCTTATCGGCAAAGATGGCTGCGAAAGCAGATTCGGAAAGAAAAACGCAGGGTTTGCCCTTATGATCATTGAGAATCTCGATATCCAAAAAGGAGCAATTCCCGCCGATCCCGGTGCCAAGCGCTTTGGCCACCGCCTCTTTGGCGGCAAATCGTCCGGCGATATATTCCAGTTCCCGCCCCGGTTGTTCCGGCTTCAACGTACGTTCGCGTTCAGTCAGAATCCGTCTGGCAAGCCGGTGAACGCCGATCTCTTCTATTCGCTCCAATTCCACCAAATCAGTTCCAATGCCTCTGATCACTCATTTCACATCCTGCTTTCAGATTATTACCAGTATACCACGGGAAACTGCCCTGCTTTATCCTTTTCCGCAGAGCTGATTCGGTGCAAAAATTGTTTTTTACAAAAACGTTTGTTGTACAAACATTTTTTATGATAATATTCTTGATGACACATCGACTTCCGAAGGGGTGAGATGAGTTGACAAAGGAAACCCTGCCCGATCTCTTGACGAATTCGCTCGGCTTTAACTTTGGCCGTTTCGCGGCAATTGGAAGAAAGCTTTTTCATCAGAAGCTGCTGCCTCTCGGGGTGGATGACACCCAGTTAAGCGTGCTGGCGATCTTAAATGAAAAAGGTCCGCTCGTTCAGGCGAGATTAAGCGATTACTTGGGAATCGATAAAGCGACGATGGTCAGTTTGGTCAATGCCTTAAAGTCGAAAGGCCTGGTTTCCAAAAAACCGCATCCTTCCGATCGACGCGCACACCATGTTTATATTACCGATCGCGGTCGGGAAACTTTATGGCAATCTTGGGAGATTTCCCAGGAGTTCACCGACGAATTATTTTCCGTCCTGAGCAGCGAAGAAAGAGCCATGCTGATCGACATGTTGAACAGACTGTACCATCATTCCGTCGAACTTCAAGAGAAAGGGAGAGATGAAAAGTGTCAAAACCCACCCAACCCACATTACCTTCCGACACATCGGTAGTGCCCAAGGCGTGGTATGCCATTGCCTGGTCAAGCGAATGCAAAGAAAAACCGATTAAACGAAAAGTGGCAAATATCGATTTTGTTCTGTTTCGCAATAAGGAAGGACAAATCCAGGCCGTTCAAGCGTATTGCTCCCACCGTGGCGCTGATCTGTCAACGGGAAAAGTAATCAATGGCTGTGTGCAATGCCCGTATCACGGGTGGGAATTCAGCGGAGATGGGAGATGCCGGAAGATTCCCGCCCATCCCGAACGGGACATTCCCGACTTTGCGCACATCCAGTCGTTCCCTGTACAAGAAAAAGCCGGCATGATTTGGATTTATCCTGATTCTTCAACGAAAGCGCCGGATTTACACCTCTTTCCGATTTTAGAGGAGCCGCAGTTTGTCTACAGTCCTTACCAAATGGTGTGGAAGGCCCATTTGACAAGAGTGGTGGAAAGCGTACTGGATGTGGCGCATCTCGCTTTTGTTCACAAACAAACCATCGGAAAAGGCCTGTCTCCCGAGATCAATGATCTCTCCTTTCAAGCGGAAAAAGATGACATCCATTTTCAAAAAGGAACCAATCGCTTTCATTACCGTTTTCCAAACCAATGGATTCAATACTTGGGAAAAAACGAAACCAAAATGTTCACATTTGCCACATTCACTCCGCTGGATCACGAAACCACGGTGATTTTCAGCCAGATCGGGCGGACCTTTGCCAAACGGGTTCCCTTCATCGGAAAATATTTATCTCATTTTGGCCTTCGCGTTTTAAAGGAAGATCAATTAATAGTGGAAGGCCAGCATCCCCGTCCCATCCCGGAAGCTTTGCGAATGGAAGCCCATGTGCCATCTGACGGCGTCCAAGTCCGCTTTCGCCATCGTTGGTATCAGTTTTTGAAAAACGAAACGGAGCACCTGCTAGTGAGAGGAAGCGAATAAAAATATTCGGAAAGAACCGAATCATCCTCTTTTCATTTGCTGATTCCCTTACAAACGTTTTCATTCAAAGAAAACGTGATATAGTATGGAATAGAATTGGCTTTACCCATCTGATCATGCTGGGAGGATCTTCCATGTACCAAGTAAACAACCGGATTGAAATTACTTCGCCGGAACATCTGCAAACCCTGAAAGAGCGTTTTGCCAACGCTCCGCAATCGATGACACGCGTTCCCGGATTTGTTTCCTTCCGTTTGCTGGAGGCGGAGGACGGATCTCATGTCATTGCCGAAACTGTTTTTGCTTCAAAGGAAGATTTTCTGGCCTGGATTGAAAGCGATCATTTTAAACACGCCCATGGCGGTCGCAGCGGTGACCCCGGACGCCCTGAACTTGCCCGCTATTATGTGGCGATCACGTAAAAGGAGCGACGATTGATGAATGCATATTCCCTGGTTCTCTTTGTCCATGTATTGCTCATCGCCTCCTGGTTCGGCGGCATTTCCTTAATGGCCATGGTCCTCCGGGATGCCATCCGTTCCAATGAAGGCGGAACGATGGCCCGGGCAATCAGCCGCGCCCAGCGGTGGAACCTGACCATGTTTGTCCCGACGGCCCTGTTGGTGCTCATCAGCGGAATGTATCTTCTGTATGTACAGTTGACCTTACATAACGAAGCGCTGTGGCTGATGGTAAAAGAGCGGTTCGGCAGCCTGTTTGTCATTGTTTATATCCTTTACATCGTTTTCTACGGAAGAAAAACGCTGAACCAGGTTCAGGCTGCGGAAAACGAGCCGGAGAAGGCAAAATCCCTTTTAAAACGCTACATCATGGTACTCAACATCTCCCTTCTCTGCATGGTTGTGCTTATTTTCTTCGTCACCACCAAAATTTAACGCCCAATGCAAAAGAAAACGGCAGGTCGCACGATGTCGACTTGCCGTTTTCCGATTTCACTCCCCATTCGATTCCAAATCCACTTCTTTTAAAGGAATCACTTTTGTTTTTTTCACCCATTTATAGCCGAGCCACAGCAGGATAAACAGCGGAAGGCCGATATACGAGACTAAAATGCCGTTCCAGTCAATCGTATTTCCGGTAAAAGCCTGGTAATTTTGCCCGACAATCACGATCACGCATAAAACGAGCGCGAAGAGCGGGCCGAACGGGAACCATTTCGCCCGGTAAACCAAGTGGTTCAGATCACGCCCCTGCGCAACATAAGCCCGGCGAAAGCGGTAGTGGCTGATCGCAATTCCCAGCCAGGCGATAAACCCGGACAGCCCGGAAGCGTTCAGCAGCCAGATGTAAATTTTCCCCTGACCGACCAGCGAAGCCAGAAAGGCAACAGCCCCGACTGCTGTCGTCAGAAGCAACGCGAAAACCGGAACACCCCGACGGTTTACTTTGGCAAAGAGTTTCGGCGCTTTCCCTTCTTTGGCCATTTGCCAGAGCATCCGCGTCGAAGCATACATTCCCGAGTTGCCTGCGGACAGCACGGATGTCAGGATCACCGCGTTCATCACCGAGGCGGCAAAAGCCAATCCGGCTTTTTCAAAAATGATCGTAAACGGGCTTTTGGCGATTTGGTTTACGTCACCGCCGACCAAATTCGGATTGGTATAAGGAAGAACAAGTCCCATCACTAAAATCGCCAATGCATAAAACAACAAGATTCGCCAAAAGACCTGACGGATGGCTTTGGGAACATTTTTCCGCGGGTTTTCACTCTCTCCGGCGGCCACACCGACCAGCTCCGTCCCCTGGAAGGAAAATCCGGCGATCATAAATACGCTTAAAATCCCGAGCCACCCATGATGGAAGGGAGCGTCGTTGATCGTGAAGTTTTTAAAGCCGATCGCTTCTCCGCCCATAATCCCGAAGATCATCAATAAACCGATCACGATAAAAATGATAACCGTTGCCACTTTAATAAAAGAAAACCAATATTCCGATTCCCCGTATCCCTTTACGGACAATGCGTTCAATCCAAACATCAGCAGGAGGAAAAGGGCGCTCCACAAAATGGACGGCGAATGCGGAAACCAATAATCCATAATCAATGAGCCCGCCGACAGCTCAACAGCAATGGTAATCGCCCAGTTATACCAGTAATTCCATCCCATGGCAAATCCCAGCGCCGGATCGACAAACCTTCCGGCATAGGTGCTGAATGACCCCGCAACAGGCATAAACGTCGCCATTTCCCCCAAGCTGGTCATCAGGAAATAGACCATGATCCCAATGGCGAGATAGGCGACAAGCGCTCCACCCGGCCCCGCCTCCGAAATCGAAGCCCCGCTGGCCAGGAACACTCCCGTGCCAATCGAACCGCCAATTGCAATCATGGACAGATGTCTTGCCTTCAGCCCTCGTTTAAGTTCTGGTGACCGGTTTTGTTGACTCATAAAATCAAACACCTTTCATTATTTGATCGCGAGGTGGCTTGGGCAATAAAAAAACCGTCCCAATGCTCTCGTATTGAACGGACGGTTTGAGTGAACCCACACTCTACCCCCGCAAGATAGCGCACCACGTTTCCCGGGAAAGAAAACGTGACAGTGCTGCACCTGTTCGGACACAGCCCCAACCCGGACGCCCGGAGCCGGCAACCGGATTTCGGCGGCTTTTCCTTTCATTTGCAGTCATCAGTCAATCTCCGAACCTCGCACAAATTACTCTTAAAAGCCGCGACCTCTACCTCACCGTAGGATCGATGAGGGTGACTATGCACTTGTTCCATACGTCCTTTAGTATAGTAAAAAGTCAAAAGATCAACAAGGGAAATATTTGCTAGCAAGGAAATCACCGTAAGGTAAAGGACGCCGCCGGCAGAACAGGTTGTATTCATTTTTGATTTATCCTTTATAATGAAAAGAAGCAAAAGGAGGGAACCCCGATGGAAAAGCGCAAACGACGAATTCGCGAAAAAGCGAAACAAATCCATGATCAGTTGAAAAAGAAAGCGAATCTGGAAGAGATTTATCATACAAAGAGTTATTGCGAACAATGTGAAAATCAGGTTTGGCCTTGGGAAATCCATGTGGTGGAACAGCCCGATGGCACGGAAATGTGGGCCTGCCAAGCCTGTGTCAGGGAACATAACTTCCCTCTCTCCGAAAAGGAACATGCACTTGAGTTCGAAGCAAGACGCATGGCCGCCAAATGGCTGTTCCTGCGTGCGTGAAAAGGTTTACCCGGTTCAACAGGATTGTTCGCGTTGTAGCGCGGGATGGATGGCGATAACACTGCTTCACCCCCCCGGCGGCAATGGATTGCCATAAAAATCAGTGACGACACCTCCCGCCTCCTCTGCCGGTTTTTTCCCTGCACCAGAATCGCGGAAGATGCACGCCGGCAAAACCAGGCGGTCAGTGCCGGGAGATCATCAACCATTGGACACCATTTCGCCCTCAGCCGTGGATCATCGCATCACGCTCCACATCACGGAGAACGGCAGTTGCCCTTGCCCAAACAGAAAGCGGTTACAAAAAAGGGCATCCCGCCAATCAGGCCGGTCAACCACACATATCCATTTCAGCAATTCGGTTTTTGCACAATTCCCTCTTTTATCATGCACCTTGATTTCTTCCGCCGAAAATCGCTCCACGACGCCGCTTGTCCCCGTTGCCAGATCATTCAGACTACTAATCTCCCAAAGAGATTCTCTTCTTTCCGCAGATCGTTTCCGACCATCCGCCTGCTTCAATTCCCCGTTGTTTCAAACAAAACTCCCATAAACAGGGAAACAACCAATTATCCCCTTCATTTGTGAAAATAGTTAGAAACTTCTTCTGTTAATCTTTAATTCTAGTACAAAAATATATAAAATCCTATTGCGGAAGAAAATCGTATTTTATTAGCTTTGACAAAGAAATTAACGTCATCCATCAGAGGGGAGAGACTATGGAGAAAACAAAGTTTTCGCGACTTGAAGCCTTTTGGCAAAAAAAGGCGATGCTGATCAACGCGACCGCAGCCTTGGTGCTTGTCAGCGGCGGGGTTTTGCTCACGTCCGGCTGCAGCCAAGAAACAGCTGCACCGAAAGCGAAAGCCCCTACAGCCCATGTGCAACATGAGACCATCCAAGATGATTCAGCCTCATCCAACGATGTGGCAGATGTAACTGAAGTGACGGATATTAAACCGTTGCCGAAAAAAGAGAGTCAGTATGTGGAAAACATCTTGACCCATCATAACGTTCCACAGGTAAATCCGAATGAGATCAACAATTCCGGTGCTTCTCATTCCGGGAGCTCGGCAAACGGCAATGCGGCCTCCCATCATACCGATAACAGCACAAGTCCGGCTACCGGCAACACAGCGCCAACCACACCGAAAACGGGTGACAGCCAGCATGTAAACCAATCTGCACCCACAACGAAACCGGCATCACCGGCGCCGGGCAAAGAGCAAAACCAACAGCAACCAGGAGATAAACCGGTTGAAAAACCGCAACAACCCGGAACGGACAACCAACAACCATCCAACGGTTCGACGCAAACCCCGCCGGCAAATGACGGCGACACATCCAATCCGTCTGAACCTTCCAATCCTGCTCCTTCAAAGCCGGAGCAAACGGATGGCATAGAGACAACGGCATGGTTCCCGTTCTGGAGCACCAACTCCGGAAATCAGATTTTGTCTTCACAATCGCTCGATTCCATCAACCTGTTTATGTACGAATTACAGGCGAACGGAGATGTGGGCTATATGCAATATGCCAAAGCTCCTGATCCAAACACTTTGGCTCTCGCCCGCAAAAAAGGCACAAAAATTTATGCCACCGTCGCCAATACCGACGGTTGGAGCGATGTGAACAAAGCGGAAGATGAACTCCATAATCTCATCAATACACCGGAGAAACGGAGCCAATTAGCCGATAAACTCCTGGCCTTCACTCTTAAAAACAATTATGACGGCATTGATCTGGACCTGGAAGTGATCCGGGGAAGCGACCGCGACAATTTCTCGGCGTTCGTGGAAGTATTGGCACAGAAAATGCACCAGAAAAACAAAAAAGTGCTGGTCTCCGTTTATCCCAAAACATCCTATGGCGGCTGGGACGGCCCAATCTCCCAAGACTGGCAACGTCTCGGCAAAGCTGCGGATGAATTGGTGATCATGACCTATAACTACAGCATGAACAGCCCGGGACCGGGTGCTCCGCTCGATTGGATCAGCGATATTGTCAAATACGCCAATACCCAGGTACCCTCGGAAAAAATTTATTTCGGTTTGCCTTCCTACGGTTACCTGTGGACCTCTGACGGTAAACGCTCCTCACTCTCTTACAGCCAGGCACAAAATCTGATCAAAACCAACCATGCCAAAGTCGTACGCGACAAGAACGGGGAGCCGACCTTTACCTATACATCCAACGGGGTGAAATACACAGGCTACTACCAAGATGCGATAAGCTGGCAACGGAAAATTGAAACGATCAAGCAAGGCAATCCTCACATCGGCGGCATTACCGAATGGTATATCGGTGCAGAGGATCCTGCCACCTGGAATATGTTAAAAACCGAATTAAAATAATTATTCCCTAAACCGGTAACCGGCTAAACATCTGGCTGGAAACCGGTTTTTTCTTTTCACCATAAAGAGAATCCAAGATAAACCGCTGCCCCCCACATCACCAAAGCTGAAATCTTCTGCAAAATCATCATGATCCGCCCTGAGCTGTCCAGTTCCCCCAGAAAGCGCCCCGCCAGGGCCAATCCGAAAAACCAGAACCATGAAACAAGTACCGTGGCAACGGCAAAAGCCGCTTTTTCCATCCCGGCGTACTGCAAAGAGCTTGTCCCGAGCACCATCGTCGTATCCATGATCGCATGGGGATTAAGCAGGGAAGCAGACGCTGCAAACGCAATTTGCTTCCGGGCGGGGAAGGTCTCCCGCGGATGGTCAAGGCCGCCGTCAGCTCCGGGCGTCACCTTCCAGGTATTCCATCCCATGTACAGCAAAAACAAAACCCCCATGCCAAGGAGAACCGTTTTGATCCATGATGATCCCAAAATCACCAGAGAAATCCCGAGCACCGCCAATGTAATCAACAGGGTATCGCACAACGCGGCGGTCAGGACGGTCGGCAAGGCCTGACGAAAACGCCGATGAAAGGCCCCTTGGTTAAAAACAAAAACGTTTTGCGCACCGAGCGGCAATATCAGTCCAAAGGCAAGAATCAATCCATGTAAAAATGCAGAAATCATCAAAATCCCTCCGGAAAAATATGGTTCCATCGTACAAAAGATTTTGCATCCTGTCGCCCGCCAATTGGATGGATTCCAACCCAACCAAGTTGTACAATTAACAAAAACAGAATCGTCCATCCCCTGTCAGCAGAAACCTGAAGGAGAAGTCAGAGCAAAACCGGTGAGGAAGTGGTGCCTCTTCTGGCCATGCCCGGCATCCAACGCGATTTGACACAGAAAAGTAAAAGGATGGATCACAACCATGATTGATACCCATTGGAAACCCGACAAATCATCCCCTGTTCCTCTCTATATCCAGATCAGGGAATACATCAGGGAAAAGATCAAAAATGGCGAGTGGCCGGTTGGCAGCAAAATTCCGCCGCAACGTTATTTGGCAAAAGTCTGGAAGGTAAACCGGAGCACCATTGTTGCCGCCACAGCCGACTTAATGGCGGAAGGGCTGTTGGAAGGAAACAGCGGAAGCGGAACACGGATCATTAACAATACATGGTCCCTGATGCACTCTACCCGTCCGCCTGATTGGAACGCCTACGTTGATGCCGGAATCCATCCCCCCAATTTGCCGACCATTCAGGAAATCAACCGGGCGGAATTCCACCCGCACATCATCCGCCTGGGAACAGGGGAGCTCTCTCCCGACTTCTTTCCCCGTGACATGCTGAAAACCGTTTTGTCCCGGCTGCCGGATCAAATTGATTCACTTGGCTATGAAGAGCCGAAAGGACTGCCCCTGCTCAGGGAGCAACTGAGCAAGCATCTTAAAAGGATCGGAATCGATGCTTCCCCTTCCTCCATCTTGATCGTGTCCGGTGCCTTGCAGGCCTTGCAACTGATCGCGCTCGGCCTGTTGAAGCGGGGCTCTGCGATTCTGCTGGAAAAACCTTCATATCTCTATTCGCTTCATGTCTTCCAGTCAGCCGGGATGCGGTTATCCGGCCTCCCGTTGGATCAGGAGGGGGTGCAGATCAAATACATTCCCGTGCTGAAAAAGCGGCAAAATGCTTCATTGCTTTACACGATCCCGTCCTTTCACAATCCGACGGGCATCCTGATGTCGGAACAAAGGCGCAGAGACCTGCTGCGCATCTGTGAACAGGAGCGTTTACCGCTTATTGAGGATGATGTATACCGCGATCTGTGGCTGGACGAACCGCCCCCTCCTCCCCTGAAAGCAATCGACAAAAACGGGCTCGTCCTCTATCTCGGCAGCATGTCCAAAACCTTGAGTCCGGGCTTGAGAATCGGTTGGGTGGTCGGCCCGGAACCGGTTATCGAACGATTGGCCGATATCAAAATGCAGACGGATTACGGCTCCAGTTCCCTGTCGCAGTGGGTGGTGGCCAGATGGCTGTCCAGCGGGCTCCATGAACAGCATCTGAAGCGGGTTCGGGCAGAACTGAGAAAGCGGAGAGCCGCGGCAGTCGAAGCCTTGCATGCTTCTTTTTCCGATCTGGCCGCCTGGACCGTTCCCAAAGGCGGTTTTTATATTTGGCTGCATCTCCTTTCCCCGCTTCCCATGCGCGAGGTTTTTGAAAAGGCACTGAAAAAGGACATTCTGCTCAATCCCGGCAATATGTACGATCCAGGCGCAACCCGGAATATCCGGCTTTCCTATGCCTACGCCTCTCCCGATCAGTTGCATGAAGCCATCGTCTCGCTGGCCGGGATAATCCGAAACTTGTCCGCACATCCGTAAACAGAAAAATCCTGTCGCAACCATTCGCTTGTTGCGGCGGGACTCCTTAAGGGTTTGTAAACGGCATTCTTCGTGTTAATAAAGAAAAAACTCCACCGGCCGGCCAAACAAAATGTCAGCCAGTCAATGGAGTTTATGGTCAAACATTTTATTCCACGGTTACGCTTTTCGCCAGATTGCGCGGTTTATCCACGTCATACCCGCGTTGGATGCAGGCATAATAAGCGAAGAGCTGGAGCGGGATCACGGTGAGAACCGGAGCGAGCAAGTCGATGGTTTTTGGAATGGTGATTACTTCATCCACCGATTTTTGCAACTCACTGTCCCCTTCAACGGCAAAACCGAGTACTTTGGCGCCCCGCGCTTTTACTTCCTGAATGTTGCTCACCATTTTATCAAAAACAGACGATTGGGTGGCAAGGGCGACGACCGGAATATTCTCTTCAATCAAAGCCAAGGTTCCGTGCTTCAACTCCCCGGCGGCATAAGCCTCGGAGTGGATATAGGAAATCTCTTTCAGCTTGAGCGAACCCTCGAGCGCGACAGCATAATCCAAACCGCGGCCCAGGAAGAAGAGATGCTCGTTGTCAGCGATGGAACGGGCAAATTCGGCAATCTTCCCTTCATACTCCAAAACTTGTTCCGCCAGCCCGGCAAGTTGTCCCAAATGGCTGATGATCTCTTTCAATTCCGCTTCGCTTTTATGACCGCGCACCTGTGCAAAGTAGAGGCCCAACAGGTAGATGGCGATCAGCTGCGACGTATAGGCTTTGGTCGAGGCAACAGCGATCTCCGGTCCTGCCCAGGTGATGATTACATCATCGGCTTCACGCGCCACGCTCGATCCGACCACGTTGGTAATCGCCAGCACGCGGGCCCCTTGTTTCTTTGCTTCGCGGAGGGCAGCAAGCGTATCCGCTGTTTCACCCGATTGGCTGATGACCACAACCAATGTTTTATCCGTAATGATCGGATCACGGTAACGATACTCCGAAGCCACATCGCACTCAACCGGAATGCGGGCCAAATCCTCGAGCACGTATTTGCCGACCAGTCCGGCGTGATAAGCTGTTCCGCAGGCCACAAAGTGGATCTTTTCGATGTTACGGATCGCTTCCGGGCTGAGAGCCACTTCGTTTGAAAGATCGACCAAACCATCTTTGATCCGGCTTGCCAGTGTATCGCGGATCGCTTTTGGTTGTTCATGGATCTCTTTCAGCATGAAATGGTCATAGCCGCCTTTTTCCGCCGTTTCAATATCCCAGGAAACATGCATCGGCTCACGTTCAACCGGGGTTCCGTCAACTTTCATCAGCTTCACTTGGTCTTTGGTCAAAACGGCCATTTCCCCGTCTTCGAGGATGTAGACTTCGCGGGTATGCTTGAGAATGGCCGGAATATCCGAAGCGATGAAATTCTCTCCCTGGCCGATTCCGACGACCAGCGGGCTGGCATAACGAACCGCAACCAGCTTATCCGGTTCGTTCTCACTGATTACACCGAGCGCAAACGCGCCTTCCAGTCGGGATACCGTTGCCTGTACCGTCGAAACCAAATCTCCGTTCCACAGGTCTCCGATCAGTTTGGCCACGACTTCGGTATCGGTCTCCGATTGGAAAGTATGGCCTTTGGCCATCAACTCTTCCTTCAGCTGGATGTAGTTCTCAATAATCCCGTTGTGAACAACTGCAAACCGTCCCGTGCTGTCCACATGGGGATGGGCATTTTCATCAGATGGTTTCCCGTGTGTCGCCCAGCGGGTATGACCAATTCCGAGCACTCCCGGCAAGGAGCGGACGGCCAGTTTCTCCTCGAGGTTGGACAAGCGCCCTTGCGCTTTGTTAACGCTGATCGTTTCTCCGTTGTAAACAGCCAGTCCGGCCGAGTCATACCCACGGTATTCCAGCTTGCTGAGCCCTTCCAGCAGAATATTTTGCGCCTGTTTGGCTCCGATGTAACCTACGATTCCGCACATAGTTATGAAAACCCCCTAAATTTATCCCTTTTTGCTGAGCACGGATCGAAGATTCAGGAGACAGGTTGATTATTGTCTGTTTGCCAAACGCAAAGTGCCGTAAAACACTCAGCTTCCCTATTCAGTTTTTTGAGTGAGAATGTGTAAGCCAGGTAGTGTTTGACAAAACAACAATTTTGTTTAAACCGGATCTTTCTTCTCATGCCCTCCCTTTTCTTCAGCAAAAACATCCGCTCAACAAAAAGGTTGATCTGATTCGTTTCTTTTTATTATTTTTTCTGTCTGCTCATTCACGCCATATCGCTGTTTTTGTTCGATGAGTCGCCTCACCGGTTTGAACAGCGATTCCTCGGCTCTGGCGCAAAGCCGGGAGGTATCCGCCGATCTTTTCGATACTCCTCCACCTCGTCAACTGCGGAGTCTCCGTTCACACCGCAGTCCTGGCGCTTTTCGACAACTTTTCCAAACCTCTGCTTCTCCCTTTTCGCTTCTTCACCTCCCAAAAAATGAAGAAGGCGATGTTTTTACTTCGCCTATGGGATTATATTATTCAAAAATAACAAAAATGTAAAGCAGTCCGATCAAAAAAGGGCCAGGGGGAAAGGCGAAACCCTACATCCCCCTTCTTATACGGCAAATGTTAAAATAATGTGTCGGTGTCGGCACATCTCAGGCGAGTTGCTTTTTCACTTCATCCGCAATGCGGCCGACATATTCCCGGAGCGCCTCTTCGTCCGGTCCTTCAGCCATCACGCGGATGAGCGGTTCAGTTCCCGACGGGCGAACCAGAACTCGCCCGTCACTGCCGAGCGCATTTTCCACTTCGGCAATTTTTTGGCGAATCGCTTCGTTTTGATCCCAACCCGCCTTGTCTTTTACCTTCACATTCACGAGCAATTGAGGATATTTTCGCATCATCGACGCCAGGCCGGACAGGGTTTGCCCTTTTTCCTTGACCACGCGTAGGAGCTGAACGGCGGTCAACATTCCATCTCCGGTGGTATTGTAATCAAGGAAAATAATATGGCCTGATTGTTCACCGCCCAGGTTATAACCGCCCTCTCTCATTTTTTCCATCACATAGCGGTCGCCCACTTTGGTTTTTTCCGTCCGGATCTCCAGCTCATCCATCGCTTTATAAAAACCGATATTACTCATGACGGTACTCACAATCGTATTTTCTTTCAATTTCTCTTTTTCTTTTAAATAGGAACCGCATATGCACAGAATTTGATCCCCATCCACCAGATTTCCTTTTTCATCGACAGCGATCAGGCGGTCAGCGTCTCCGTCAAAGGCTAATCCCAGATGGGCCTGTTTTTTCAGAACTTCTTTCTGAAGCCGCTCGGGATGAGTCGAGCCGCACTCTACGTTAATATTCACTCCGTCCGGATTGACATTGATCGCCGTTACATCTGCACCCAAATCCCGGAGCAACAGCGGAGCCAGTTCATATGCAGCCCCGTTTGCCCCGTCCACCACGATATGCATTCCACACAGATCCGTATCAATCGTATTTTTGAGGTGATCGAGATAGGCGGAAACCGCATCCGGCTGGTCAGTCACCCGGCCGACTTTATCTCCGACCGGACGTGGCAGCCGATCTTCCTTTTCATCCATCAGCGCCTCGATTTCCGCTTCGGTTTCATCCAACAGTTTATATCCGTCCGCACCGAAAAATTTAATGCCGTTATCCGGAAAAGGGTTATGAGATGCAGAAATCATCACGCCCGCATCGGCTTCCAGGTGTTGTGTCAGGAAAGCGACACCCGGAGTGGTCACGATCCCCAAACGGATGACGTCGCATCCGATTGACATGATTCCTGCGATCAGCGCGGATTCAAGCAATTCACCGGAGAGGCGCGTATCCCTACCCACAACGATTTTCGGCCGTTCTTTCTCTTTCGTCAGTACATAAGCGCCGCACCGCCCCAAACGGAAGGCTAATTCCGGTGTTAAGGTCTCATTTGCCACTCCCCGTACTCCATCGGTTCCAAAGTACTTACCCATACATTTTCTCCTCCTCATGTAAGCAACCAACAAATCCGTTACCCTAAAATTTGGATCTTTGCTTTTAACTTATCTTGACCCACGACCTGCACGTAGGAAGGAAGAACAAACCGGATTGGCACATCATGGACTCCAGCGGACAGATTTGAAACATCCACCAGTGCCCGTACATCTGCTGCACCAAGCTGGTCGATCTGTTTGGGTGCTCCTGAAAGAGTGATATTCAATTTCGCATCGGACGGTGAAAGGATCCGGGCATTCACCCCTCCATTTAATCCTGTTACTTCCAATGGAACGTTCTTGATCACTTTTGTCTCAGCAGGAATCATTTTAACATAGATTTTTATTTCTTTGGGTTCCACTTTTATGGCCGGACTATGAACCGGAACCAGCATCACCAACGTTGTGTCTTCCGTTATGTCCGATAAATCAGGCTGGGGACCTGCATAAAATTGTAAATGATTCAGATATGACATCGGTCCGTACACGGTAATCTGATCCACATTGGTATCGATCCCGGCTACGGCGTATTCGGGGGGCGGCGCTTTCCCCGGTTCGATTGAAAGAGGCACGGTCTTGCCGGGAATGCTGATCGGAACCTGCACCACTGCGGTTTTCGGCTCAATTTCGACGTTGGATAAAGGTCCGTTTTCACCGTATGCTTGGAGTACAATGACTTGATTCACTGATTTCTTCTTATTATTCAAATTGACAATCGCTTTGACAGAAGTTACCTTTTTCAGTTCCGCTTCCGTTCCTTTTACCAATACTTTGTCCGGATTGATCACGGGAGTCCCCGCTTTAAAGCCGTCCGGGACGCTTCCGATCAATTCCGGTTCCACATGCATCTCCTTTTGCAGCTTGGGAACCAGGGTCACATCGATCCGCGCCGGCTCCACCCGGGCATCGACAGGATACGGCAATCCTTTCACCTGAACCGGTAACTGATGTGTTCCCGCCCCAACACGCCGTGCATCGACATAAAGGCGATAATTCGTCGAAAAATGCCCGAAGAAGGCTTGGTTGCCTTCTACGATCAATTCCACTTTTGGGGGTTTTCCGACCAGATCGTAGTGTTCGTCATCGTACTTCACTTGGACCGTTGCTTCCCGAATATGCGTATCGCTTGAAGATGAAGAGAGGGAGGTGTCGGTTACAGCCGACCATAGCAGGATGGCCAAAGCCAACGAAATGATCCGCAAAATCCAGTCATTTTGAAGCCATTTATTCATCCGTCCTCTTCCCTTCTTTCTCCTTGCGCGACCAAAATACAACCGCAAATTTCTCCGGCGGCTTCAATTCTTCATATAACCGGGATACCAGCGTTTCTTCACTCAGGTTTCGCTCCAGACGCCCATGCACCGCCAGCGAGATCTGGCCCGTTTCTTCAGAGACGATCACAGTAACCGCATCGGACATTTCGGAAATGCCGATCCCGGCACGATGGCGCGTCCCCAATTCCCTGCTGATATAAGGGCTTTCGCTCAAAGGCAGATAACACCCCGCCGCCATCAGCTGATCCCGGCGAATGATAACCGCCCCGTCGTGCAAAGGACCTTTGGGAATGAAGATATTGCGAATCAATTCCGGGCTTAACTTCGCTTCCAGCAACGTTCCCGATTCTATATAATCAGACAGCCCTGTCTGCCTTTCAATTACGATCAGGGCTCCCGTATGCTGCTTGGCCAGAGTTGAAACCGCTTTGGCTATATCGCTGACCACACTGGTGACGATCTGATCTTCCGCCTGGACACTCCGTCCGAAAAAACCGCCTCTTCCCAGTTGCTCCAATGCGCGGCGCAACTCCGGCTGAAAAATGATGATCACCGCAATGACACCGACGGAAAACAGGTTTTGAATCAGCCATTCCAGTGTGCGAAGATGAAATACGTTGCTGATCAACCAGATGATGATCAGAACGGTAAGTCCTTTTAAAAGTTGAACGGCTCTGGTACCACGCAAAAGTTTTAACAGATGATAGATTATATAGCTGACGATCAATATATCAATAATATCATTCAAGTAACTGCGAATCTCCAACAAAGACTGCATGCGTCCCCTCCATCCATTCAGTTCCCCATTATTATGCTACATCATTGCTGCGATGCATTCCATCACCCGTTATTCTTCCATTATATCGCAGCGGATGGGAAACCCCCTAACCGGCTGCCGCGGAAAATGAGGAGCACAGGTGTCCGTAACCCGCCCCCGCAATAAAATCCCACACAAAAAAGAACCTGCCCCAAATGAGCAGGCAGGAAACATTCTGCGCTTTTTAACCCGTATTTCTGAGCCCGGCGGCGATCCCGTTAATCGTCAGCAGCACTTCTTCCAAAAGGGAATCGGCCAGGGTTTGATCATTTTCTTCTTTTCTCCGTTTGGCAAGCAAAAAGACCTGGATAAAGCTAAGAGGATCAACGTAAGGATTACGCAGGCGAATCGATTCCTGAATGACAGGCACACGATCCAGCAATTCCTCCTGTTCCGAAATCGCGAGCACTTTTTCGCGCGTAAGCATAAATTCTTTTTCAATCAGTTTAAACAGCCGCTCTCCGGCCGCTGAATCTTTAGCCAGCGACGTGTACTCACGGGCGATAACCAAATCGGCTTTTGCCAGAGCCATCTGCAAATTGTCGATCAGGGAATGGAAAAACGGCCACATTTGATACATCTCGCGCAAAAGGCGCAATCCCTTCTCCCCGTTTCGCTCGAGATATTTTCCCAGTCCCGTTCCGGCAGCGAACCAGGCCGGGAAGAGGTAACGCGTCTGCGTCCACGCAAACACCCAGGGGATCGCCCTCAGATCTTCAAATTGTTGACTGTTTTTGCGTCTGGCGGGACGAGAGCCGATTTTCAGTTCCCCTATCTCCGGAAGCGGGGTCACATCGTTGAAGAAGCCAAGGAAGTCAGCATCGCCAAAGACGAGTTGCTGATATTGTTCCAATGCGTATCCTGACACTTCCTCAATCGCCTTCTCCCATGCCGGATCAAGTTCATGATGTCCATTCGTCACTGCGGTCGTGGTCGAAAGGAGCAAAGACGCCGTTGCCTGTTCCAAACTCCGGAGTGCAATCGGCCTCAGCGAATAACGGGACGAAAGCACTTCCCCCTGTTCCGTGATCTTGATGCCCCCCAGCAAAGCGGAATCGGGATTTGCCAGGATATTGCGATGCAAAGGTCCGCCACCGCGCCCCAATGCTCCTCCCCGACCATGGAAAAATTTCAGTCTCAGCCCATACTTCTCCGCCAGGCGGTTCAGTCTCAG
The DNA here is from genome assembly GCF_016055105.1 of Thermoactinomyces sp. CICC 10523. Classification (NCBI taxonomy): domain Bacteria; kingdom Bacillati; phylum Bacillota; class Bacilli; order Caryophanales; family Thermoactinomycetaceae; genus Thermoactinomyces; species Thermoactinomyces sp. CICC 10523. Next base: position 6,198 of record NZ_JAECVX010000016.1, on the reverse strand, counting down.
CTGGGCTTGATACAACTCCCAGTTCGCAGTAATCACACCCCCGTCTTTGTTGCTGTCGGAATACCCGAGCATAATTTCTTGCCCCGGCTGCTCTCCATGATAGAAGGGAATAAAGGCGGGATGCTGAAAATATGCTTCCATAATCTCTTCGGCCCGGTGCAGGTCGTCAATGGTTTCCAGGAGCGGAACGGCATGGAGCCTTGATTCTTTGCCGCCGTGCAAACGGTGCAGTCCCACTTCTTTCGCGAACAAAACCACTTCGAGCAAGTCGCTCGTCCCCTGGGTCATGCTGATCAAGTAATTGCGGATCGCTTCTTCGCCAAATTCCTGTTTTGCTCTGGCGATCATGCGAAAGAGCTCCAAACATTTTTCCGTATCCGGGGAGTAGCTGGCAAAAGGGGAAGTAAGAGGCCTCGGATCTTGCAACAATTCGGTCAGTAAAGAGATTTTCTCCTGCTCCGGCAATCGATCATATCGTTCCTCAATTCCCAATTTACCCAATATTTCGGTTAACGCTTTTTCATGTTCGGCGCTGTGCTGGCGAATATCCAAGGTGAGCAGATGAAAACCGAACAATTCCACCTGGCGAATCAGATGGGCCAGATCATGATCGGCCAGGACATCTGCATGATGCAAACGCAGACTTTCCTGAATCAAGGTTAAATCGCGAATAAATTCTCCGGCTGTCCGGTAAGCCCCCAACTCCTTTTTGCCGGTACGCGTATGATGTAACCTGGCTAACATAAAAGTGCACTTGCGGCGATAAGGTTCGTTCTCATTCCGCCATTTCCCCTGCCCGACATCTTCCAGCTGCACCTCTGCTTCATCCCTTAGCAGAGACTCGCAAAGCGCATCGGAAATGGACACTCTCCGCGTGGAATAACTCAGTTTTTTAATCAGGCTTTGCAAAGCTTCTTTGTATTTTCGTATGATCAAATTTCTTTGCAGCACCAGCGTATTCCAGGTTACGTCCGGTGTAACCGAAGGGTTTCCGTCACGGTCTCCGCCAATCCAGGAACCAAAGCGCAAAAAGGAAGGAACCTGCCACTTCTTCTCGGGGTAAATGCGGTTTAAACAGCGGGTCAGCTCTTGATGAACGACGGGCAAAACTTCAAACAGCGTTTCGTCAATGTAGTAAAGCCCATTGCGAACCTCATCCATCACGGTCGGTTTCCGTCTCCGCAATTCATCACTTTGCCATAAAGCCGTCACTTCACCCAAGAGATTTCTGCGGATCTCTTCCCGCTCTGTTTCGGTGGTGTAAGGATGATCCAGTTTCATCATCAGTTCGGCGATGCGGTGATGGATATCGAGCGTCGTTCGCCTCATCGCTTCCGTCGGGTGGGCAGTGATCACCAGCTCAAGCGAGAGAAACGGCAATGCTTTCTCCACTTGTTCCGCAGTCATGCCTTTTTCTTTCAACTCCTGAACTGCATGTTCAATCGAAAATGGTTGAACAACTCCTGCCTCGGACCGGCGATAAAAACGATGCCGCCGTACCCTGTGGTTTTGCTCGGCAATATTGACCAACTGGAAGTAGATGGCGAATGCACGGATCACATTCTGACGCATCTGCGGCGATAGCTGACGGATCTCCGATTTGCATTGGTCCAGCACGGCAGGATCATAGGAGCGGCGAAGCTGCTTGGTCAGTTCGCGAATTTTTTCGACACGGTCGAGGAGTTCTTTTCCTCCTTGCATCACGAGAACATCGCCCAGAATATGACCGAGAAAGCGCACATCCCGCCTTAACGGATTCTCATTGGCTGAAGCCTGTTTTGCTAAAGGATTCATTCCGTCACCCCTTCATATGAGAAAGCCTTTATGTTCATCAATCAGCGAAGGCCTTTCTGTTTACCAAAAGAAGTCGATACTGCTCCGATCCCCCCTGACTCATTGCACGCTAGGTCTTGCGGGTAACCGCCATATCGCTCATGTTCAGATTTACACAAGACTTCAGCAACCGGTAACCGCTGGGAAAAAAGCGGCCGGATGCACCAAAACATGAAGCTCTCTTTGCTTCCGTCGCGGGAATCCCCACTCGGGACGCAGGCGGAGACGATCCCGGCTCTTGCTAAAAGTTTCACAACCATCCCTTTTACAATCGATAAAAGAACGATGCTTCATCCTAAAAATCAATCGCTTCTCATTTCCCTCCTTCTTTCTCTGAGTCGCTCAAAATTGAATAATAGAATTTAGGCATAAAATTTGATAAATTAAATAAAAAAATTTTGGTTAATGTATAAACATTCATTTTTCGATCTTTTTTTATTATGCCATAATGTGCGGTGAAGTACAAAGCGACACTTTTTTCCTTTCCTTCTTTAAGCCGTTACAGCGAAGCATCCATAAAAAAGCGCAACCATCGAAGGTTACGCGACAGGCTCTGATTATAGCACTTTTTGTCCAAATACAGATCCCATGAGGGCAACTGCCACTTTTGCTGTCTGATTTTCCCGATCCAAAATCGGGTTCACTTCGACAAATTCGGCGGATGTCACAATCCCTGCCTCTGCCAGCATCTCCATGGCCAGATGGCTCTCTCTGTAAGTAACCCCGCCCGGTACCGGTGTTCCTACTCCGGGAGCATCTTTCGGATCAAGCCCATCCAGATCCAGGCTTAAATGAACGCCATCCGTTCCATTGGAGACGATCCCGATGGCTTCCTCCATCACACGCGCCATGCCGAGGCGATCGATTTCATGCATGGTAAACACCTTGATCCCAAGCTGACCGATCAAGTCCCGCTCACCCGGGTCCAGCTCCCGAGCCCCGATAATCACCGTATGTTCCGGTCGTACCTTGGGGGCAAATCCGCCGATATTCACCAGGTCCGGATGACCAATTCCAAGACTGACCGCCAGGGACATTCCATGGATGTTACCTGAAGGAGAGGTTTCCCCTGTATTTAAATCCCCGTGGGCATCATACCAAATAACCCCCATATTTTCATACTGCGCTGCTGCACCTGCTATTGTTCCGATTGCCATACTGTGATCTCCGCCCAACACAAGCGGGAAACGATCGCGCGCAATCACCCCGGAGACGGTTTCAGCCAATTTTTCGCAGACATCCCTGATTTCATTCAAATATTTTAACTTTGGATCACCCGCTGACTTTGATTCGGGACTGGGCACGTGCAAATCACCCAAATCTTCCACTTCATATCCAAGCTTTTGCAACAAAGCTTGCGCTGAAGCATAGCGAATGGCACTCGGACCCATATCAACTCCCCGGCGCCCTTGACCGAGATCCATTGGCATGCCAATAATCGTAATCGGTTTCTTTTCCATAGCCATTCTCCTTTTTATCGAACTACAGGCGTATGAAATACAAGGTATTGGATGATCAACAATCTGATGAACGAAGCGCTTTCATTTTAGCACAGAATTTCATTTACTTACAGAAATATTTTGGAAATAATCTGCTTATTTTGGTATATTTATTCAAATAAGAGGAATAAAGTAGCACATTTTTAATGATCGTGCACCATTCTTATTAAAAATTTAATAGATAGATTGATAGAATCCAGGATAATCGGAGAAAATTGATGAGCCGTGATCTTGCCCCGCACCAAAAAATGCCGGATCGGGAACAACCCATGGCACAGGACAAATGCATTTCTCATTGATCTCTTTTCCGGACGAAACCGGCTGCCCGGCATTTCACGAAACTGCATCCGTTCACTGGTTTCTCCGCATTCCCTCTTGATCAAGATTGTCAGTTTCTGTGAAGACCAATCACTTGCACGGTAGGATTAGCCCATATCTTTGCCTTGGAACAAGAATATGTTCATCCGCCTGATCTCCGCTGACCGGGATTGCATAATGAGTAACCCATCCTGCTCACCGATGCTTTTTCTTCCAACAATAAAAAAAACCGTCATGCAGGCGTCTTTCTGTTATATTCGGGATTGATCTTTTCTTATGAGATTTATTACACGGTTCGGGTTTCCGGTCACGCAAATGCTCCCTCGGTCTTCTTTATTCTGTACTTTCCTGCCCGATTTCTCTCATCGTTTTTGTTTGGGCAGATTGATTCGTACCTGTCTGGCTTCCCCGAAATAAAAAAACGGATTGCAGCACGACATACAAAAAAGAGGACTTCGTTGAGTTCATCCAACGAAGTCCTCTTTTTCAAGTTGGAGCGGAAGACGGGATTCGAACCCGCGACCCTCGCCTTGGCAAGGCGATGCTCTACCCCTGAGCCACTTCCGCATAATATGGTGAGCCATGAAGGACTCGAACCTTCGACACCCTGATTAAAAGTCAGGTGCTCTACCAACTGAGCTAATGGCTCAAACATTGGCTGGGGAAGTAGGATTCGAACCTACGCATCACGGAGTCAAAGTCCGTTGCCTTACCGCTTGGCTATTCCCCAACACTTAAGGAATGGTGGAGGGAGTAGGATTCGAACCTACGAAGGCAATGCCAGCGGATTTACAGTCCGCCCCAGTTGGCCACTTTGGTATCCCTCCGCATCAAATGGTGGACGCTGACGGGATCGAACCGCCGACCCTCTGCTTGTAAGGCAGATGCTCTCCCAGCTGAGCTAAGCGTCCGCTTTTATGGTGACCCGTAGGGGATTCGAACCCCTGCATGCCAGCGTGAAAGGCTGGTGTGTTAAACCGCTTCACCAACGGGCCGTTTCATGGAGCTTCCTACCAGGCTCGAACTGGTGACCTCTTCCTTACCATGGAAGCGCTCTGCCAACTGAGCTAAGGAAGCATTTCTGGCTCCTCAGGCAGGACTCGAACCTGCAACCTACCGGTTAACAGCCGGGTGCTCTACCATTGAGCTACTGAGGAATATTAACATGGAGCGGGTGAAGGGAATCGAACCCTCGCATTCGGCTTGGAAGGCCGATGTTCTACCATTGAACTACACCCGCACATCTGGAGCGGAAGACGGGATTCGAACCCGCGACCCTCGCCTTGGCAAGGCGATGCTCTACCCCTGAGCCACTTCCGCATAATGTGGTGAGCCATGAAGGACTCGAACCTTCGACACCCTGATTAAAAGTCAGGTGCTCTACCAACTGAGCTAATGGCTCAAAATAATGGCGGAGCTGACGGGATTCGAACCCGCGATCTCCTGCGTGACAGGCAGGCATGTTAGGCCTCTACACCACAGCTCCATCTGGTGGACGCTGACGGGATCGAACCGCCGACCCTCTGCTTGTAAGGCAGATGCTCTCCCAGCTGAGCTAAGCGTCCGCTTTTGGTGACCCGTAGGGGATTCGAACCCCTGCATGCCAGCGTGAAAGGCTGGTGTGTTAAACCGCTTCACCAACGGGCCGTAAATTTGGCAAGAAAAAAACCTTCACCTTGTATTAAGAGAAGGAATGGAGCGGAAGACGGGATTCGAACCCGCGACCCTCGCCTTGGCAAGGCGATGCTCTACCCCTGAGCCACTTCCGCATAATGGTGAGCCATGAAGGACTCGAACCTTCGACACCCTGATTAAAAGTCAGGTGCTCTACCAACTGAGCTAATGGCTCAAACATTGGCTGGGGAAGTAGGATTCGAACCTACGCATCACGGAGTCAAAGTCCGTTGCCTTACCGCTTGGCTATTCCCCAACACTTAAGGAATGGTGGAGGGAGTAGGATTCGAACCTACGAAGGCAATGCCAGCGGATTTACAGTCCGCCCCAGTTGGCCACTTTGGTATCCCTCCGCATCAAATGGTGGACGCTGACGGGATCGAACCGCCGACCCTCTGCTTGTAAGGCAGATGCTCTCCCAGCTGAGCTAAGCGTCCACTTTTGTGGTGACCCGTAGGGGATTCGAACCCCTGCATGCCAGCGTGAAAGGCTGGTGTGTTAAACCGCTTCACCAACGGGCCGTTTCATGGAGCTTCCTACCAGGCTCGAACTGGTGACCTCTTCCTTACCATGGAAGCGCTCTGCCAACTGAGCTAAGGAAGCATTTCTGGCTCCTCAGGCAGGACTCGAACCTGCAACCTACCGGTTAACAGCCGGGTGCTCTACCATTGAGCTACTGAGGAACATAACAAGTGAGCTATTGAAAGACAGTAACTATTATATTATCTTCTTTCAACATAGTCAAGCTTTATTTTACATCAAGGTGATCCTTTGATACACCCTGAAAATAAGATTGGAATAAGGGTTGCAAGTGGAAGAGAAGTAGTAGGATAAGCCCTCGACCGATTCGTATCCGTCAGCTGAACACATTGCT